>NZ_NWSZ01000025.1:0-163692 GCF_002531885.1 Rhizobium sp. L9
TTATGGCGCATTTGCGCGAAGATGGGTGATCCCCTATCCTGCAAAACAGGCATGATGCACTTGGGTTAGCTTCTCCACCGGGGTGGGTTCAAAGTTGAAGTGTCCTGTTTCTGAGTGTCGCCAGATGATTTTGGACTTCGGTCAAGCACTCTTGGACTGTGACCAATAATTTTGGATTATGACTCTCTTGCCCGAATGCCTGACCTCTCCGCCTGTCAGGCGATGCCGGAACGAACCGGCAGCGGATCGAACATCCGCTGCCCAAGATAATTCAACGAGTGGTCTGCTTATTTTGCCGGAGCTTTGTAGGCAGATGCGATTTTGCCCGCCTTTTCTTGAGCCGCCTTGAATTCCGCACCTGTGTACGCTCGCACGGTTTTGATATTCGATACTGCTCCCGAAGCGCCGACGACAAGAAGCGCGGGGATCAGGTCAACACCGTCGGGGAATTCTGCGATTACCATCCAGTCGGTTTCGCCGGTCGTGACGTAGAAAGAATGCTGCTTCCCGCCTGCTGCTTCCATGATGGCACGGGCCGCCGCTTCCCGGTCCGATGGATCGGCGATCATTCCCTTTGTTGCCGCGGCTGAATAGCACCCTGTGATTATGAACAGTGGCATAGGACATCCTCCTCAACAATCGGGCAGATCGGGCGATCTGCCGCATATTCAGTATCTCACATCCAGGCGTTGACCGCGATTAGGTAAACCGGAGTAAACCCCGGCGTGGGGCGCCCTGTCGCGCATGGTTGCATGTGCTTGATCTGCAACGTCGTTTTCTACCGCACCTCGAATTCCGGATCTGAGGGAACCTGCATGGCGAGAGCGAGATGATTTGTCTGCGCGGCAAGGCCGATGATCGTCAGAAGTTCGCCATGTTGGGCATCGGTCATGCCGCGGGCTCGGGCAGCTGCGGTGTGGGATTGAATGCAATACTGGCAGGCATTGGCCGTCGACACGGCGATGTAGATCATCTCCCGTGTCAACGGATCAATCGCGCCTTCGACGGTCATGACCGATTTGAGCGTCTCCCATACCCGCTTGAGATTTGCCGGATCGTTTGCAAGTGCACGCCAGAAATTGTTGATGAAATCGGTCTTGCGTGTCGCCCTGATGTCGTCGAACACCGCTTGCACGGCTGGAATGGCTGCGGCCTCTTGGTCCGACAGAAGTTTGACTGTTGCCATCGATTTTCCTTTCGGGTTTGCCGATACACGGCCTTGAGCACGATGTTTGCTCCGCGAGCCCATGTTGCCGGCGGAAGATACGAAGAAATGCCAGCGGCCGCCAGCCTCCCTCCCGGCGAGGAAATCGAAGACGGCTGTTTCAGGAAAACAGGCAAAATTAGAAATTATTGTCTACAGATTTTATAGATTATACGGTTCCATAGACCTGTCGACTTTCAGCGATGAGATTTCGAACACCCGAAGAATCCTTTTGCGGGTGCAGGTGACCTGCCGACTCTTCCAACATCAACAGGAGATTTTCATGAGCAATCCGGTTCTCGTCGATCAGATCATACCCGAGTCCGATGTCGTGCCGCTGACCGGCCGCCTCGGCGCCGAAATCAAAGGTGTTCGTCTTGGCGGAGATCTTTCGGACGCAACGGTGGCAGCCATCAACCAGCTTCTGCTCAAACACAAGGTGATCTTCTTCCGCGATCAGGGACATCTTGACGATTCCGAACAGGAAGCCTTTGCACGCCGGCTCGGCGATCTCGTGCCGCATCCAACCCAGGGGCCCGTCGCCGGCACGGCGTCCATCCTCAATCTCGATTCCAGCCGCGGCGGCGGCAGAGCGGACCAGTGGCACACCGACGTCACCTTCGTCGACGCCTATCCCAAATTCTCCGTCCTGCGCGGCGTCGTCATCCCGGCGGCCGGCGGCGACACGATCTGGTCCAACACCCATGCCGCCTACGAAAGCCTGCCGGCGACGCTCAAACTGCTGGCTGACAATTTGTGGGCCATTCACAGCAATGCCTATGATTATGCCGCCGTGCGCCCGCGCGCCACTGCCGAAGAGAAGAAGCATTTCGAGGAAGTTTTCACGTCGACCATCTACGAAACCGAGCATCCGGTCGTGCGTGTCCATCCGGAAACCGGCGAAAGATCGCTGCTGCTCGGCAACTTCGTTCAGCGCCTTGTCGGTCTGTCGAAGAGCGACTCCGTAAAACTCTACGAGGTGTTCCAGTCCTACGTCACCGCCCCGGAAAATACCGTGCGCTGGCGCTGGAGAGCCGGGGATGTGGCGATCTGGGACAATCGCGCCACCCAGCACTATGCCGTCAACGATTATGGCGACCAGCACCGCGTCGTGCGCCGCGCCACGGTCGATGGCGATGTTCCCGTCAGCATCGATGGCCGCCGCAGCATAACGCATGTCAAGGCTGCCAAGCCGCAAGCAAGGGCGGCGTGACCGCGCACATATGAGTGTTGCCCGGCCCATGAAGCGACCAGAGCTTCATGGGCCGGTCTTCGCAAGTGCAAATGAGCCGCATGCCTTATGAGAAGGAAAGCTTCTCACTTGGCCGCGTCAGCGTTTCCGGGCGCAGGACCGCATCGAGATGCTCCTTCTGCATCAGGCCGCGTTCGAGAAGGATTTCATAGACTCCCCGCCCCGAATGATGTGCTTCCAGCGCGACCTCCGTGGCATTGCGATAGCCGATATAGGGGTTCAACGCCGTCACGATGCCGATCGAGTGCTCGACTGTCTGGCGCAGCCGGTCACGGTTGGCGGTGATGCCTTGAATGCAGTTGGCCTCGAGCGTCAGGCAGGCATTGGTCAGGTGGCTGAGACTGCGGTAGAGGCTGTAGAAGATCACCGGCTCGAAAGCATTCAACTGGAGCTGGCCCGCCTCGGCCGCCATGGTGATCGTCACGTCATTGCCGATGACCTCGAAAGCCACCTGGTTGACGACTTCCGGGATGACCGGGTTGACCTTGCCCGGCATGATCGACGAACCCGCCTGGCGCGCCGGCAGGTTGATCTCGTTCAGCCCGGCGCGCGGCCCCGAAGACAGAAGCCGCAGGTCGTTGCAGGTTTTGGACAGCTTGACCGCGACGCGCTTGAGGACGCCCGACAGCTGCACGAAGGATCCGCAATCCTGCGTCGCCTCCACCAGATCCGGCGACGTCACCAGATCGACCCCGACGATCTCAGACAGGCGCTCGCGCACCAGCGCTGCATATTGCGGGTGGGCCGTGATGCCGGTGCCGATGGCCGTGGCGCCAAGATTGATCTCGCGGATCAGCGAGACGGCTTCTAAGAGGCGCGCCTCGTCCTCTGCCAGCATCAGCGCATAGGTTCCGAATTCCTGCCCCAGCGTCATCGGCACGGCGTCTTGCAACTGGGTGCGGCCCATCTTGAGGACGTCGGCAAACTCGATCGCCTTGGCCTCGAACGATCGCCGCAGAATCGCCATGGCGTCGACGAGACGATGAACGCCGATCCATGCAGCGAGCTTCAGGGCCGTAGGATAGACGTCGTTGGTGGATTGCGACAGATTGACATGTTCGTTCGGGTGCAGGTGCTGATAATCCCCTCGCCCATATCCCATGATTTCAAGCGCCCGGTTGGCAATCACCTCGTTGGCGTTCATGTTGGTTGAGGTGCCGGCGCCGCCCTGGATCAGATCGACAACGAAGTGGTCGTGCAGTGCACCGTCGCGGATCTCGATACAAGCCGCAATAATGGCGTCGGCGCGCGCCCGGTCCAGAAGGCCGAGGCTTGCATTGGCCTGGGCCGCCGCCTGCTTGATCGCAGCGAGCGACGCAATCAGGTCCGCCGATTCCCGCAGGGTCTGACCGGTGATCGGAAAATTCTCGACCGCACGCAGCGTATGCACGCCATAATAGGCCGAGGCCGGCACCTCGCGATCGCCGATCAGGTCATGCTCGACGCGGATTTTCGCAATATCGGAGATAGTCATGGCTGGACTTTCGAAAGCGGCGCTGCGGACCTGAAATGCGGCGGCAGGCCGGAGAGATGATCGGTTAAGGCGCGGCAGAATTGCCGCGTCCGGAAGCGTCATTGTATCAAAGCTGCAGGACTGGACTACTCCCCCTCCGGCTCCGGTATGCGCAGCCTGAACGGAAAGGACACGCCACCGGTCGAAACACCCATGGTGTTCACCCGCTTGGGAAGATGGAACGTTGCAAGCTCTCGGCGGAGTTCGGGCGAACCGATGCCGAGCTGATCGAGGATTTCCGTCACAACCGCGTAGAGGATTTCGATGTTGCCATCCTCGACCTTGACCGAAATGCCGAGCGCCCCATCCGCCCCCAATTGCCTGGTGTCATCCGAGGCGCGCACACCGATTGCATAGCTGGCATCGGCGCCGAGCTTGCCGATCAGCGCGCCGTTGAACGCGCGCATCAACACTGTGCAGTAACGCCCCTCGCCCGCGACCATTTCGGGGTGGCGCGCCATCGCCCGGAAAATGCGAGCGAGTGCTGCGTCTCGCCTCGACAAACCCTCCTGCCCCTCGCCCCGATCTGCTGCCGAAGCAAGCTTAGCGTAGAGGCGCGCCAGGCGATCCAACGGAAAAGCGGGCGTCGGCAGATTGCATCCGTCGATCCCCCATTCGACGTCCTGCGGATCAAGATCGCATAGTTCGGCGACTGTACGCTTCACGAGCACCTGCATCGGATGATCCGGCAGGTGATAGTCTTCGACGCCCGCGCCGATGGCCCGGGCGCCTGCAATCATTCCAACGTGTTTTCCCGAACAGTTGCTGCAGACCGCCGTCGGCGTATAGTCCTGCCTGATCCAGGCGCGATTCACGGTTTCGGACAAGGAAGGATGGCCGCCGCAGCGAAGATCGGCCTCTTCTGCCCGGATCTTCGCCAGCATGGTCCGCGTGTGCGCGATATGCAGCTCTTCGCTGCTGTGCGAAGCGCACATTAGCGCGAGATCCGCGTCATCGAAGCCGTAACGCTCGATCCCACTCGTCTCCAGGATGGCGAGCGCCTGGGCCGGCTTGGCGGCAGACCGGGCAAGCGTCAGGCGCGTCGGGTTTCCCAGCGCATAAAGCAGCCGGCCTTCTGCATCAACGACAGCCGCATGGACGCGATGGCGGTTCTCGACGATGCCGCCACGGTCGGTGACGACGAAATCCTCACTCGGGATCATTTCTCTCTCCATTGAAGCGGCCCCGGCGGCATTTGGCGCCGGGGCAAGCCTTGCTGTCGCGCCGGTCAGGCCAGATCGAAACCGCCGCGATCGTCGCCTTGTTCGGCCGCGATCATGTGGATGCGCTCCCGCATCAGAAGCCAGCCGACCACCAGCGCCGGAATGATCAGCAGCAGCGACGCGACCGTGTAGGTGCCGACCGGATAATCCAGCGCCATCAGGATCACGACGACCGCAAGGAAGCCGAGCGTCAGCACGCCGGTATAGGGCGCGCCGAACATCCGGAATTCGGGCCGCACCAGCTTGCCCTGACGCGACAGGTGCCACAGCTTGAGCTGGCACAGAACAATGACTCCCCATGCCGCGATGATGCCGAGCGCGGCGACATTCAAGCCGATCTCGAACGCTTCTGCCGGAACGACGGCGTTCAGCACGACGCCGAAGGCGGTTACGACAGCCGTCACCGCAATGCCGCCATAGGGCACGCCGGATCTGTTCATCTTCGCCAGCGCGGCCGGCGCCGAGCCCGAAATCGCCATGGAATGCAGGATGCGGCCGGTCGAATACAGGCCGGCATTGAGCGACGACAGGACCGCGGTCAGCACGACGAGGTTCATGACGACGTCGGCGCCCTCGACGCCGATCTTGCCGAAGAAGGTCACGAACGGGCTCTCGCCGCCCTTATAGGCGGTATAGGGCAGCAGCAGCGACAGCAGCAGAACCGAGCCCACATAAAAGACCACCAGGCGCAGCACGACCGCTCGGATCGCGCGCGGCATGACCTTGCGCGCGTTTTCGGTTTCGCCCGCGGCGGTGCCGATCAGCTCGATCGAGGCATAGGCGAAAACCACGCCCTGGATCACCACAAGCGCGGGCAGGATTCCGTTCGGGAACATGCCGCCGAAGTCGACAATCGTATTGAGGCCCGGAGCGTGGCCGTCGATCGGCGTGCCGGTCACAACGAAGTAGACCCCGACGAGCAGGAAGACGACCAAAGCGAGAACCTTGACGAGGCTGAACCAGAATTCCAGTTCGCCGAACACCTTTACCGACAGAAGGTTCATGGCGAGAACGAGGACCAGCGCCGCCAGCGCAAAGACCCACTGATCGATCATGGCGATCCATGGGACGTAGGCCTTGAAGAAATTCATGTAGAGAGCCACGGCGGTGACATCGGCGACCGCCGTCATCGCCCAGGTCAACCAGTAGAGCCAGCCGACCGCGAAGGCGAGCTTTTCGCCGTAGAATTCACGGGCATAGGAAACGAACGAACCGGAGGTCGGGCGGTGCACGATCAGTTCGCCGAGAGCCCGGAGAACGAGGAACGCGAAAAAGCCGCACAAGGCATAGACCAGCACAAGCGCCGGACCGGCAGCGGCAAGCCGCCCGCCCGCGCCAAGAAACAGCCCGGTGCCGATCGCTCCGCCGATGGCGATCATCTGGATCTGCCGCGGCTTCAGCGCCTTTTTGTAACCGAGATCCTCCTCGGCGAAAATCTGCCCATCGGCCTCGGTTCTGGTGGATTCCATCACTGTCATTTCTCCTCCCTCTCCTGGGTTCGGCAGCCTCCCCGGCCGCCCTCCGCGCAGCTCCGACAACATGTCAATCTGCTATGCGGTCTGACAGGTTTAGCGAATAAATGGAAACATACACCTCCGTCAAGCTCCTTCGTTCGAGGATGTGCATAAATGGAAGCCGGTTCGCCCACCGGCAGCTACCGATGCGGACGCAACGGTGTGTAGAAGGCTCCGATAGCGTTGGCGCCGCTCAGCGCGGTTCGGCGCCGATGATGCGATTGACCGCCGCCTCCACCTTTTGGAGATGGATTTCCATCGCGGCCCGGGCTTCGATGTCCGAGCCTGCGCGGATGGCCTCGACGATTGCGCGATGCTCATCGTTCGACTCCTGCCGCCGCGGCCCCAACACCGTAAGAAGGCCGGATTGCTGCGCCATCGCCTCCCGAACCTCATCGACGATATCGCGGAAGACGGCATTCTTCGATGCCGCAGCGATCAGTCCATGAAACTCCGAATCCAGCTGGACCCAGGCCTCGGTATTTTCCTCTTGCTCCATCTCGTCGCAAAGCCTGAGCAACCCGGACAGTTCGTCATGGTTTCGACGCAGCGCCGCCCAGCCGGCGGCCGACACCTCGACGTGAGGCCGCGCCTCCCTCAGATCACGCGCCGAATAATCGCCGTAACTGATGTCTCCGTCGCCGGCAGCCGCAAGCACATATGTGCCGCTGCCCGTTCGTGTCTCCGTCAGCCGCAAAATCTGCAGCGAGCGCAGCGCCTCCCGCACGATCGGTCGGCTGACGCCATATTTTGCAGCGAGCTTGGCTTCTGACGGAAGTTTCGAACCGGCGGCAAAACGGCCGGAAAGGATCAGGCTGCGCAATTCCTCGAACACAAGATCCGAGGCGCTTTTGCGACTGAGGGTCGCGGAATCGGACAGCCAGTTTTCTAGATCGTTCATCGCTTGCATTCGATCGGCCGCACGGGATATCCGGGCGTAAATTTGAAATCATGCCTTCTGGGCAGTTCGCCTTTCATCGGAAATCCCGATGATGGAGCGCTTCACCTCCAGCAGGTGCTCCGCCATCGCCGCCCGCGCATCCTGCTCGCTGCCTGCAGCAACTGCTTCAAGAATTCGGCGGTGCTCCGCATTGGACCTTTGGCGCCGCCCGCGAACATGCTCGACCAGTTCCGACTGCGTCGAGAGCGCGCCGCGAACATCGGCGACGACTTTCCGGAAGATCGCATTGCCTGAAGCCTCCGCGATTTCTCCATGAAAGGCCGCGTCCATCCGCACCCATTTCTGGACATCCTCCTCCTCATCCATTCGGTCGCACAAGGATGTCAGCCGGGCCAGCTGCTCGCCCGAACGACGCAATGCCGCCCAGCCGGCTGCCGGGATTTCAATGCAGGGCCGCGCTTCCATCAGGTCGCGGGCGGAATAGGCGCCGCCGCCGAGCTGCCGCGCGGGGCTGTCCGAAACGATGAAGGTGCCCCGGCCGGTTCGGGTTTGCGTGAAGCCCAGCGTCTGCAGGGAGCGAAGCGCTTCACGCACGATCGCCCGGCTGATGCCGTAGCGTTCGGCCAGTTGCACCTCCGAGGGAAGACGGCTTCCGAGCGGCAGTTTCTGATCCACAATGGCCGTGCGGATATCTTCGAAGACCGCTTCGGCAGCGTTTCTTCGGTTGATTTCGTTCTTCTCCGACAGCCATGAATCCATATCCCGCATCGAAGGACGATGCGTGTTAACCGGAGAGCTGTCAAGCAACCGGACAGGTGCGGGCATGCCTCGTGTGCGGCCTATGCGAAGCCGCTTACCAGAGCTTCATATGCCGATTGACATCTTTGTAGAGCAGGTAGCGGAAGCGGCCGGGACCGCCGGCGTAGCAGGCCTGCGGGCAGAAGGCGCGCAGCCACATGAAATCGCCGGCTTCGACCTCGACCCAATCCTGGTTCAGACGATAAACCGCCTTGCCCTCCAGCACATAGAGGCCGTGCTCCATGACGTGCGTTTCCATGAAGGGGATCACAGCACCCGGCTCCAGCGTCACGATATTGACGTGCATGTCGTAGCGCACATCGGCCGGATCGATGAAGCGGGTCGTGCCCCAGCGGCCGTCGGTGTCGGGCATGGCCTGGATCGGGTGATCATCCTCATGCGTAAAAATTGCCGGCGGCGGCTCCAGCCCCTCGACTTCCTGGAATGCCTTCCGGACCCAATGGAAGATTGCCACGGTCGAACCATCATTTTTGAGGCGCCAAGCCGAGCCGGCCGGAAGATAGGCGAAGGAACCGGCGCGCAGCGCATGGCTGACGCCCTCGAGCTCAACCGTCATGCCGCCTTCGACGACGAAGAGCACCGCTTCGGCTCGTTTGTCGGGCTCCGGCCGGTCGCTTCCGCCGCCCGGCTGAACTTCCATCACATATTGCGAGAAGGTTTCGGAGAAACCGGAAAGCGGCCGTGAGAGCACCCATGCCCGCGTTCCCGTCCAATGCGGAAGGAGGCTCGTGACAATATCGCTCATGACGCCGCGGGGGATGACCGCGTAAGCCGTGGTGAAAACGGCCTTACCGGAAAGCAGTTGGGTCTGCGGCGGCAGGCCGCCGAGCGTCGAAAAATACTCTGTCTTGTTCATCGGTGCGGCTTTCCAAGCATTTGTCTCCGCATCTGCTTTATGCGCCGCTGATCCGTTAGGCAACTCCCAGCCCGGACGAGCGCTCGGCCATGACCAGATGGCCCGGCCCGACCTCGCGATAGGAGGCTATCGGAGGGGCGTAGTCGACCGGGCGCATCGGGCTCTTGATCTCGTCGTTCGCCGCCATCCGCTTCTCGTGGCGGCGGTCGGGATCTGGCACCGGCACGGCGGCGATAAGCTTCTTGGTATAGGGATGCTGCGGATTTTCGAAGACGGCGGCGCGTGGGCCGATCTCGACGATCTCGCCGAGATACATCACCGCCACGCGGTGGCTGACCCGCTCGACCACCGCCATGTCATGCGAGATGAACAGGAAGGCGAGGTTGAGACTCTGCTGCAGATCCAGCATCAGGTTGATGACCTGCGCCTTGATCGAGACGTCGAGCGCCGAAACGCTTTCGTCGGCGACGATAACCTTCGGCTGCAGCGCAAGCGCCCGGGCGATGCAGATGCGCTGGCGCTGGCCGCCTGAAAATTCATGCGGATAACGCCCGGCCATATCCGGCGACAGGCCGACCTTCACCAGCAGATCGGCAACGACTTCCTTCGCCTGTCTCACATTGCCCATCCCGTGTTCGAGATAGGGTTCGGCGATCGCAGCCCCCACCGTCATGCGCGGATTGAGGCTGGCGAAGGGATCCTGGAAGATCATCTGCACGGATTTGCGCATCTCGCGCAGCTCCTTCCTGTCGAGGCCGAGCACCTGCCTGCCCTCGACGAGAACGGAACCCGCCTGCGGCTCGATCAGGCGCATGATGGCTCGCCCCGTCGTCGATTTGCCGCAGCCGGATTCGCCGACGAGCGACAACGTCTCGCCGGCATGAAGATCGAAGGAGACGTTTTCGACCGCGTGCACGCGGCTGGTCAGCCGGCCGAAAAGGCCGGAATGGATGTCGAAGCGCTTGGTGAGGTTCTTCACCTGCAGGACGGGCTTCGCCGCGACCGTATCGGCAGCCTCGGCGGGAATGTCCGATTCGCCCGTCGCGGTGTTAACCACGGGAAAGCGCAGCGGCCTCTGCCGGCCCTGCATCGAGCCGAGCACCGGCACGGCTGACAACAGCGCCCTTGTGTAGGGATGTTTGCCGCGGTGAAAGATATCGGCAGTGGCGCCGCTTTCCACCTGTTCGCCGCGATACATCACCACGGTCCGGTCGGCGATCTCGGCGACGACGCCCATGTCATGGGTGATGAAGAGAACAGAAGTCCCCTCCTCTTCCTGCAGCAGCTTGATGAGATCGAGGATCTGCCCCTGGATCGTCACGTCGAGTGCGGTCGTCGGCTCGTCGGCGATCAAGAGTTTCGGCCGGCTGGCGAGCGCCATGGCGATCATCACCCGCTGGCGCATGCCACCGGAAAAACGATGCGGATATTCGTCGAAGCGCGAGGCGGCTGAGGGGATACGGACCTTTTCCAGCAGCCTGATCGTCTCGGCCCTGGCATCGGCCTTGCTCATAGCGGAATGGCAGAGCAGCGCTTCGGAGATCTGATTGCCGATGGTGAAGAGCGGATTGAACGAGGTCATCGGCTCCTGGAAGATCATCGCCACCTCATTGCCGCGCACCTGCCGCATCGCATGTTCCGGCAGGGCCAGCAGGTCGCGGCCGCCGAGCATGACGCGGCCCTCGATGCGGCTCGTCTCCGCCTGCAGCAGCCGCATGATCGACAGCGAGGTGACGCTCTTGCCCGAGCCGGATTCGCCGACGATCGCCACAGTTTCACCGGGCGCGACGGTGAAGGAGACGTCGCGCACGACCGGTTTCCAGGCGCCGTCGACCAGGAAGGACGTAGTCAGCCGGTCGACGGAAAGAACGGGGCTCAATCTCTCGATCGGCTGGGCTTGGGCGTTGGCCATATCGGCTCCTCTTGCGGCGGATGAGAACGGTCGATCAATCCGGCCAGCGCAGCAATCCGTCGAAGCGGTGCCGGCTGCGGTTTTCGATCGGTGTGGCGATGATCTCGTTGGAGGCGCGCGCCTTGTCGAGCTCCTCAGCAAGACGGTTTGCGACGATTATCTCTTCGCCCGGATGCAGGTTGCAGGGGTCGAGATAGAAATAGCGGTGCTCCACCTCATGATCGCGCACGATGATCGGCGGACTGCCCTTGGCGAGCGCATCGGCCAGATCCCAGGCGGTGATATGCGCCTCTTCGGGATCGACGATGAGGCGCAGCCGATCGAGCGGATTGTTGGTCGGGTCGGGCTCGATCAGCGGGGTGACGCCGGGGCGACCGTCGAGCGTCTTCTTCCAAAGATTGAGATAGCCGGTCTCGCGCTCGCGGATGCCGGCATGATCGCGCCTTTCCCACGCCTCCAGCGCCGCCATGACGCCGAAGATACTTTCCTTGCCGACCTTCATGCCGCGGCCGATCCCCATATTCTGCAGGAAGGCGTGCCGCACCAGTTCCTTGCTGCCGGCAACGATACCCGAGGTCGGGCCGCCGAGAAACTTGTGGCCGGAATAGAGCGCGATATCGGCCCCCTGCTCCAGGAAGGTCCTCAGGTCATATTCCGAGGCCGCATCGACGATGACGGGAATGCCCCTGGCATGGGCGATCTCGATAAATTCCTTGAGGTTCAGCAGGCCATAATCGACGACATGATGGGAAACGACAAAGACGGCAGCAGCCGTCTTGTCGGTGATCGCCTTTTCCATGTGGAAACGATGCGTCGAGGTCGCCTGTCCCACAAGCACCACCTTGCCGCCGGCAAGCCGGATCGCCTGGTCGACCGGCGCGCCGTAGCTTACCACATGGCCCATCTGCACCAGGACCTCGTTCCTCTCCGGCACGGCGTCCGGGAGTTTCTCGATCGCCAGCAGATTGTCGCCGGTGATTGCGCCGGCGACGGCAAGCGAAATTCCGGCCGAGCAGGAGGCGGTGACGAAACCCGCCTCGCCGCCGGTCAGCCGGGCGATGATGCTGCTTGCCTTGCGCTGCAAGTCGTTGATTTCGACGAAGTGAGGCAGGATCGCTGCCATCGCCTCGATCGCCTGCGGAACGACGATCGAGGCGCCGAGGCTGGTCATCGTGCCGGACACATTGATGACGGGACGAAGGCCGAGCGAAGGTCTGATATCATCGGGCATGAAGATCTCCGGAAGTCTGGGAGGAAGGGCAGAACATGGCGCGACCATGTGGCAGTGTCGAGCAGCCGGGGGAAGGATGCGTGCTAAAATAGAAAAAAGTCTTCCGAAGACCACTCCAAACACGAAAGCACGTTCAGCAATGCAAGGCGACGATGGCCTCGATCTCAACGGTGATATTGCCGGGCAGCGAGCTGAAGCCGACGGCCGAGCGGGCATGTTCGCCGGCCGCGCCGAAGACGGCGATCAACAGATCCGAGCAGCCGTTGATGACGCTCGGATGATCCTCGAACTCGGGCACGGCATTCACCATGCCGAGCAGCTTGACCACCCGCCTGACGCGGGAGAGATCGCCAAGCGCTTCATGCATGACGGCAAGCAGGTTGATGCCGGTCAGCCGCGCATGTCGGTAAGCTTCCTCGACACCAACTCCGCCGCCGACCTTGCCGGCATGCAGGAAGCCATCGGCCTCGCGCGGGCCCTGGCCTGACAGATAGAGCATGTTGCCTTCTAGCACATGCGTCACGAAATTGGCGATCGGCGGCGGTGGCGGCGGCAGCGTTATGCCGAGCGCGGCTAACCGTTGGTAAGGCGAGTTCTCGACCTTGCCGGCGGCGGCGGGGAACTGATTCACGCGAACTCCTGTCATGCGAATTTCTATTGGCGGATTAGATTGGGCGACCTCTGGTCGGCGGATTAAAGGTCCTTGCGAAGTCTTGGATCGAGCATGTCTCTCAGGCCGTCGCCGACCATCTGCAGCGACAGCACCGAGAGGACGATCGCCACGCCGGGGAAAACGGTCATCCAGTCGGCCTGCCCGATATATTGCCGGCCGGCAGCGATCATCGTTCCCCAGGTCGGGATTTCGGGGCTGACGCCGAGGCCGAGGAAGGAGAGACCGGCTTCGGCAAGCATGGCGCTGGCGAAGAGGAAGGTCGCCTGCACCAGGATCGGCGACAGCAGATTGCGCAGCACGTGCCGCGTCATGATGTGGAAGGTCGAGATGCCGAGCGCCCTCGCCGCCTCGACATAGGGCAGTTCGCGAATGACAAGCGTCGAGGCGCGGACGATACGGGCAAGGCGCGGCGAGTAGACGATCGACAGCGCAATGATGACCGTCGTCAAGGACGGGCCGAGAGCGGCGACGAGGGCGATGGCGAGCAGGATATCCGGAAAGGCCATCATCGCGTCGATCAGCCGGGCGATCGGCGTATCGAGCTTTTGAAAGAAGCCGGCAAGCAGGCCGAGCGTCACGCCGATGGCGGCCGACAAGGCCACAACAGCCGCACCGACGAGCAGCGACAGGCGGCCGGCGAAAATCGTGCGCGAGAAGACGTCGCGGCCGAACTCGTCGGTGCCGAAAAAGAAGGTGCCGCTCGGCGGCTTCAGACGGTTGACGATGGAAAGCTTCGACGGCGAATAGGGCGCGACCACCGGCGCTAACACCGCCAGCAGCACGAAGACCGTCAGGATCAGCAGGCCGAAGGCCACCGTCCTGCGCTTCATCAGGCGGCGGACGAACTTGCTGCCTTCGCTTTCGACGGGTTTGATTGCGGCATCGGCCATCAGTAGCGCACCCTCGGATCGACCAGCAGGTAGAGCATGTCGATCGCAAAATTGATCAGCACGTAGAGGGCGGCGATGACGAGCAGCGCCCCTTGAATGACGGGATAGTCGCGGCGCAGCACCGCCGAAACGACGAGATTGCCGACACCCGGCAGTCCGAAAACGGTTTCGGTGACGACAGCGCCCGAGATCAGCACCGCCGCCGTCAGGCCGAGCACCGTCAGGATCGGGATCAGCGCATTCTTCAGCGCATGCTTGAGGATGACCTTGCGCTCGATTAGCCCCTTGGCGCGCGCCGTGCGGATATAATCGTCGCCGAGCACATCGAGCATAGAGGCACGGGTGAAGCGCAGGATCAGCGCCGAAGAAACGATGCCGAGCGCAAAGGCCGGCAGCGTCAGATGATACATCCGGTCGATGAAAGTCGAGCCCGGGCCGCCATAGCCGGAGACCGGGAAGAGATTGAATCGGACAGCTAAGAACTGCATCAGGATGAGACCGAGCCAGAAGCTTGGAATGCTGGCAGCGAACATGGCAAGCGTCGTTGCCGCCTGGTCAATGAAGGACCCGCGCCGATAGGCGGCATAGATGCCGATCGGCAGGGCGACGGCGCTGGCGATGGCAAGCGAAAACAGCGTCAGGAAGAAAGTCGGCTCGGCCCGGTCGATGAGCGCGGATGTGACCGGCATGTTAAGGAAGATCGACTGACCGAGATCGCCCTTCAGCAGTTCGCCTATGTAATAGACATATTGCAGGCCGAGCGACTGATCGAGGCCGAGCCGGGCCCGGAGATCGGCAATATCCTGCGGCGTCGCATCCGGCCCGAGCATGATAGCGGCCGGATCTCCCGGGGTCACGCGCACGATGACGAAGACGATCGTGACGACCAGGAACATCACGACCATCATGCCGAACAGGCGCTGGAGGATGTAGCGTATCATGAATGCCGGCCTTCAAGCCCTTGCAGATGCGGCAGAAAAGATGACCGGCACCGGTCCCGAAGGGCGGCACCGGCGGTGATGCTTACTTCTTGACCGAGGCGTTCCAAAAATATGGCCACGGAGCCGGATCGACGCCCTCGAGCTTGACCGACTTCGCCGAGACGGCGTTGAAATCGCCGATCTTCATGAAGGGTGCGTCTGTATAAACGGCCTTCTGGACATCGGCCCAGAGCGCCACGCGCTTCTTCGGATCGACTTCGGAGGTGAAGGCATCGACCGCGGCCTTGCGGGCCGGCGTGTCCCACCAGCCGGGCGAACTCGTCGACAGCGAGCCGATGAGCGCCGGCTCCGGCAAGAAGGGGCTGTGGGTAATGTAGATATCCCAAAGCTTCGGATCGGTGCGGCGCTGGGTTAGCGTCGCCCAGTCCACCACCTGCATATCGACAGTGAAGCCGGCAAGTTTCAGATATTCGGCGGCGACCTGCGCCATCTTGTAATGGAACTCGTATTGGCGGCTGGTCAGGATGCGGATCGGCTCGCCATTGTAGCCGGCTTTCTTGGCGGCCGCGGCCGCCCCTTCCGGATCGGCGACGTTATAGGCGCCCTCGGCGCCGGTATCGGTCGACCAGGCGAAGGACTTCGGATAGATGGCGCCGTCGAGCGCATAAAAATCCTTGCTGCCGAAAGCCGCCGCCAGCATGTCTTCCATGCTGAGCGCCTGGCGGATCGCCTTGCGCACCTCGACGTTGGCAGCAGCACCTTCCTTGGTGTTGAAGACGAAGACAGGGTAACCGAAGGGCTTCAGCATGACCGGTTGCGAGGCGGTCGAGGCTTTCAGCTTGTCGTAGGATTCGACAGGAATCGAGTCGACATAATCATACTGGCCGGAAACGGCGGCCTCGACGCGGGTGTTCGGGTCCGGCACCGGCACGAAGCGGATTTCATCAAGATATTGATGACGCGCGCCGCCATAGCCATCGCTCTCGCCGGAGCGCGGCTTATACCCATCGAAGCGGACAAGCTGGATATACTGGTCGGCTTTCCGTTCCTTCAGCATATAGGGACCGGTGCCGATGAACTCCTTCATCGGCTCGTCCTGCTTTTCGGACGGGATGATGATCGCCGCCGAATTGTTGAAGGCGAGCAGCGAGGTCAGCGGCGCATAGGGCTGCTTCAGCGTGATCGTAACCGTCGAAGGATCGGTAGCCGCGATCTTGTCGATAAAGCCGGCAACCTGCTTGCCCCGCGAGGCGATCTTCATCCAGCGGGTAAGCGAAGCGACCACATCCTCGGACGTCATATCGGTATTGTCGTGGAACTTGACGCCAGTCCTGAGCTTGATCGTATAGGTTTTGCCGTCGGCGCTGATCTCGGGCAGGCTTTCAGCGAGAAGCGGCGTGACGTTCCAGCTCTTGTCGAAAGTGTAGAGCGTCTCGAAAATATGCTGCGTGACGATGCCGACGAGATCAGCCGTCGACGACATCGGATCGAGCGTCGGCGGCTCGCCGATCGTCGCGACATTGATGACGCCGCCCTTTTCCTGAGCGAGCAGGGTCGAAGGCAGGGCGACGAGCGCGGTGCCGAGAAGGAATGCGGCGAATGTTTTCATATGAGAGCTCCCGATTTAGTTCCACAATTATGTAATTCATATTTTTGTAAAAGAATAGAAGCTGAAGCTATCGTGTCAAGCATGAGCGGTCGATTATGCAGCCGCGGATGGCGCGTTTCCGGAAAGCACCATCTTCAGCTGCGCTAGTTCTCCGCACGGGGCCTGCGTGATACGCCAAGTGAGACGACTGCCCTGCGGCAAGATTAAGGAAGGGAGAAGCGAATGAGCATCGACTTCAATGACGGGAAATGGCTGAACGAGCCGGCCAGCTGGCACGCCGACGAAACCGGCCTGACGATGACGACAGGCGAAAAGACCGATTTCTGGCGCGAGACCTATTACGGCTTCACCCGCGACACCGGCCACTTCCTCGCCTTTCCCACCGGCGACAGCTTCACCGCACAGATCCGCGTCCAGGGCGAATTCCGCACCCTCTACGATCAGGCCGGCCTGATGGTACGCATCGACGAGAGCCGCTGGGTGAAAACAGGCGTCGAATTCACCGACGGCGAAGCCTTCCTCAGCACCGTCGTCACCGACGGAAAGTCAGACTGGTCGGTGTCGCAGCCCTTCAAGGAATTGGAGGATTTCCGCATCCGTGTGACTGTCGCAAACGGCGCCGTGCGCATCCAGGGCTCCCGCGACGGTAGCCGCTGGCCGTTGCTGCGGCTAGCACCCTTCCCGGCTGCCGATCGCTATGAGGTCGGGCCGACAGCCTGTACGCCGGAGCGGAGTGGTTTGAGGGTTAGATTTTCGGAGTTTTCAATCAGCCAGGCTATTACGACGGGGCTGCATGATTTGAGTTAGGCAAAATTGGATGCCTTCAGGATTGCGCTGGGAAGGCCTCCAGCAATGTCCACGCCCAAGGGCAGCCGCTCCGAAATACCGGAATACTCACTTTCGGAGTGACAGCCGCGCCCTTCTCTGCGAAAAAGAGCGTGATGAGAGACAGGGGCGTTCGTCGACAGACGGGCTGAGAAGAACCCTTCGAACCTGAACCGGATAATGCCGGCGGAGGGAGTCGCTCGGGGCACCGCCGTAAGAGCAGCGCCCCGCGCCCGCCCCCGCCTGAAAGGGGCACCATGCAGAGCAAGATCACGTCGGGAGCCATGCTGAAGGCGATGCGCGAAAAGCCGCCGCTCGTTCAGTGCATCACCAATTATGTCGCGATGAATATCGCGGCCAACGTCCTGCTGGCCGCGGGCGCTTCGCCCGCCATGGTGCATGCCGCTGAAGAAGCCAGCGAATTCGCCGGCATCGCCAATGCTTTGACCATCAACATCGGCACGCTCTCGACGCAATGGCTCGAAGGCATGCAGGGGGCTGCCAAGGCCGCCAATGCGGCCGGCAAACTCTGGGTGCTCGATCCGGTGGCCCATTACGCCACGGGCTTCCGTCGCGCCGCGGTGGCCGACCTTCTCGAGCTTCGCCCGACGATTATCCGCGGCAACGCCTCCGAGATCATCGCGCTTGCCGGCGGCGAGAGCCGTGGTCAGGGCGTCGACAGCCGCGATCCAGTCGAACAGGCGGAGGATTCGGCACGGCGGCTGGCGGAGAGGCAGCGGACCATCGTCGCCGTCACCGGTGCTGTCGATTTCGTCACCGATGGCGCAAGGGCAGTCCGTATTGCGGGCGGATCGGCCCTGATGCCGCAGGTCACCGCGCTCGGCTGCTCGCTCACCTGCCTCGTCGGCGCCTTTGCCGCGACCGCGCCCGAAGATCTCTTCGGCGCGACTGTCGCCGCGCTTGCGACCTTCGCCGTCGCCGGCGAAGATGCAGCGCTCGGCGCCGCCGGCCCGGGCTCCTTTTCCTGGCGCTTCCTCGATGCGCTGGCTGCGATCGACGCCGAAACGCTCGATGCCAGGGCAAGGGTATCGGTCGCATGAAGCGCTTCGACCTTTCGCTCTATCTCGTTCTCGATCCCGATCTCTGCGCCGGAATCGGCATGATCGAGACGGCGCGGCTTGCCGTTGCCGGCGGCGCGACGATGGTGCAGTTGCGCGACAAACATGCCGGCACGGCCAGCATGATCGAGACCGGCCGCGCCTTGAGAGAGGCGCTCGTTGGAACCGGCGCCCTCCTCATCGTTAATGACGATGTCGAGGCTGCGGTCGCGATCGGCGCCGATGGCCTGCATGTCGGCCAGGAGGATATGAATGCGCGCAGGGCACGAGACATGATCGGACCCGAGATGATCCTTGGTCTCTCGGTGGAAACAGCCCGGCTCGCTGCCGCCGTCGACCCTGATATTGTCGATTATGCCGGCGTCGGACCTGTCTTTGCGACGCCGACCAAGGCCGACCACAAGCAGCCGGTCGGCTTTGATGGTCTTGCCAGGCTGGTGAAGGCATCGCCGGTGCCGTCCGTCGCCATCGGCGGCCTCAAGGCGGAGCATGTGGCGGAAGTGTTTGCAGCCGGAGCCGAAGGGCTTGCCGTCGTCTCCGCCATTGCGGGCACGCCGGACCCCGAGGCCGCCGCCCGCCGCATCGCCGCAGAAATCCGAAAGGTCCGCCCATGATCCGCAATGTTCTCTCCATCGCCGGCTCGGATCCCTCCGGCGGCGCCGGCATCCAGGCCGATCTCAAGGCCTTTGCCGCCCGCGGCGTTTATGGCATGGCAGTGCTGACCGCGCTGACGGCACAGAACACGCAAGGGGTGACCGGCGTGCATCTGGTGCCGCCGCAATTCGTCGCCGACCAGATCGATGCCGTCTTCGCCGACGTGCGCGTCGACGCCGTCAAGATCGGCATGATCGCCAATGCCGGCATAGCCGAGGCTGTCGCCGCAGCCCTTGCCGATCGACGGGGAATCCCCATCGTTCTCGACCCGGTGATGATCGCCAAGGGTGGGGCCGCCCTGCTCGCGCCCGAAGCGGTCGACGTGCTGACCCGGCGGCTGCTGCCGCTCGCAACCCTCCTGACCCCGAACCTGCCCGAGGCCGCGGCCCTGTTGCACCTGCCGGTCGCGACCAATCGCGATGAGATGGCGGCGCAGGCCGAGCGGCTGCGCGCGCTTGGCCCCGCCGCCGTATTGGTCAAGGGTGGCCATCTCGGCAGCGACGAGAGCCCAGACGTGCTTGCCACGGCCGACGGCCTGCACTGGTTCGAGGCCAGGCGAGTGCCGACGAAAAATACGCACGGCACTGGCTGCACGCTCTCCAGCGCACTGGCCGCCGAGCTTGCCAAGGGCGCATCGGCCGAGCAAGCCGTCGCCATTGCGAAGGATTACCTTGCCGATGCAGTCGCCGCCGCCAGCAGTCTCACTGTCGGCTCCGGACATGGCCCGGTGCAGCATTTTCATGCGCTTTGGAAGCACGGCGAATAACCGATCCCGCCGAAAGGCGCAGGCTTAGGATTACGAGAGAAAAACGGCCCGGCCTCCCCGGGCCGTTTTTCATTCGCACCAGCTGGCGCTGGTCCGAAGCCGGGCGCACCGCTCCATTTGAAAATCCCTGTTGACAAGCCCAGTTAGATAGCCAAGTCTATGACATTAAACGGATATATATTCCGCTATAAAGGAATATCTGGAGGAGAGACAGGTGCCAGACCTGCTTGTGAGCTTATATTCCAACAGGCTCGCCGACCTGAAAGAGCGGGCCGACAATGTCCGCGCCTCCATTCGTCCGGCTCTTCCTCCGGAACTGCACCTGGTCGTCAACTGGGTTCGCCAACAATTCAGCGAGAACTGGGCAAGCGAGGTCTCGGTTGCTTTTTCCCGCCAACCCGTCGCCTGCCAGATTGCTGTCGACGGCGGCAAGCTGCTCGGCTTTGCCTGCTATGACACGACGGCCCGCGGCTTCTTCGGCCCAACCGGCGTCAATCCCGACGCGCGTGGCAAGGGCATCGGTCTCGCGCTGTTTTCCGCCTGCCTTCAGACGATGAAGACGCTCGGCCATGCCTATGCCTTCATCGGCGATGCCGGGCCTGTCGATTTCTACGCCACCACCGCGGGTGCGATCGCCATCCCTGCCCCCGACAAGGGCATTTACGAAGGCATGCTGCGAAGCGCGCCGAAATGACCAGCTGATACCGGAGTTCCAGAAGTGTCCTCGACCCCGCTCGCCCTTTTTGTCGGTCTCCCGAACCCTGCGATTTCGGATGACGAATTCGCCCTGTTTCGCGAGACCAATCCGCTCGGCCTGTTCGTCGGCCGGCGCAATCAGCGCGAGCCGGAGCAGACAAAGCGGCTGATCGAACGCTTCCGCGAAGCCGTCGGCCGAGAGGATGCGCCCGTCTTCACCGACCAGGAAGGCGGCCGCGTCCAGCATCTCGACGCCGGTCCCTGGCCGCTCTTCCGCAGCTTCGGCCAGTTCGCCGAACTGGCCCGCCGCGATTTCGATCTCGGCAAAAAAGCACTGCGCCTTTCCTCCCAGGCCATGGGCGCGATGATGACGGAACTCGGCCTTTCCAGCGGCTGCTCGCCCGTTCTCGACCTCGTCTTCGAGACGACGAGTGCGGTCATCGGCGCCCGCTCCTTCGGCCCCGATCCCGACTTCATCGCTGCCCTCGGCCGTGAGGTGGTCGACGGGCTGCTAGAGACCGGCAACATGCCGGTCATGAAGCATATTCCCGGCCACGGCCGCGCCACGCTCGACTCCCACAAGGAGCGTCCGGTCGTCGATGCCAGTCGTGAGACGCTCACCGCCACCGATTTCAAGCCTTTCGTCGCACTGAAGGATACGCCCTGGGCCATGGTCGCCCATGTCGTCTACTCGACCTACGATGCCGAATTGCCGGCATCCGTCTCGCCTGTCATGCACGACGTGATCCGCAAAGAGATGGGTTACGAGGGCGTGCTGATCTCCGACTGCATCTTCATGCAGTCGCTCACGGGCACCTTGCCGGAACGCGTCGCCCAAGTCCTCGATGCGGGTTTCGATATCGCCCTCCACAGCCACGGGGACGTCAGGGAAAGCGAAGCCGCCGCCAAGGCCGCCCGCCCGCTCACGGATGCCGCTCTGAAGCGTATCGCCGCCGGCAAGGCTCGCCTCGGCAATCTCAAGATCGACGTCCGCGCCGCCCATGCCGAGGTGGAAGACATGTTTGCCAGCGTGCCGGCCGCCTGACCGGCAGATCATTTTTCACGCATAAGAAAAGGGGAATGGAACATGAAAAAGTATCTATTTGCAGCCGCCGCACTGACGCTGCTTTCGGGATCCGCCATGGCGCAGACGATCCTGACGGCGAATATCGAACCGGCCACGACCTGGGTTCGCAACTTCAACCCGTTCAACCAGACCTCGGCGCGCCAATCGACGCTCGATTTCATCTATGAGCCGCTGGTTATTTTCAATCGCTTCGACAGCAACAAGCCGGTCTATCGCCTGGCCGAAATTTTCAAGCTCTCCGACGACCTGAAGAGCATCGACTTCAAGCTGCGCCCGAACCTGAAATGGTCTGATGGCAAACCGCTGACGGCAGCCGACGTCAAGTTCACCTATGATTATCTGAAAAAGTTCCCGGCGCTCGACTTCGTCAGCATCTGGACCTTCGTCACCGACGTGCAGGCCGTCGACGGCCAGACGGTGCGCTTCGCGCTTGCCAATCCGAGCTCGCTTGCTGCCGAGCAGATCTCGCAGCTGCCGATCGTTCCCGAACATGTCTGGAAGGATGTCGCCGATCCTGTCACCTTCGCCAACGAGAACCCGGTGGGCAGCGGGCCGTTGACCGAGGTGCCGCGCTTCACCGGCCAGACCTACGACCAGTGCCGCAACCCGAATTACTGGGACAATGCGCATCTGAAGGTCGACTGCATTCGCTTCCCGCAGCTTGCCGACAACAACCAGATCCTGACGGCGACCGCCGACGGCACGCTCGACTGGGGCGTCTCCTTCATTCCCGATATCGACAACGTCTATGTCGCGAAGGACCCGGCGCATTTCCATTACTGGTATTCACCGAGCAGCATGGTCGCCTTCCTGTTCAATCTGGAAACGGCGAACGAGAACAATAGAAAGGCCTTCAACGATGTGAAATTCCGCCGCGCCATCGGTATGGCGCTCGATCGCAAAACGATGATCGACGTCGCCGGCTACGGCTATCCGACGCTGAACGAAGACCCCGGCCTGATGGGCGAGCTCTACAGGAGCTGGGCGGATCCGTCCGTCAAGGCCGACTTCGGCAAGTTCGCGACGTATGACGCCGACGCCGCCAAGGCCCTGCTCGACGAGGCCGGCTACAAGGACAAGGACGGCGACGGCTTCCGTGATAATCCCGACGGCAGCAAGATCTCCTTCTCGATCATCGTCCCGAACTCCTGGACGGACTGGGTCGACACGGTCAACATCGCCGTCGAAGGCATGCAGGCGGTCGGCATCGACGCCAAGATCGAAACGCCTGAAGAAGCCGTCTGGACCGGCAACCTCATCGCCGGCAAGTTCGATGCGGCGATCAACAGCCTGCCGGCTTCGGCCTCGCCTTATTATCCCTACAAGCGCGCCTTCAGTGCTTCGGACAAGGGCAAGACCCGCTTCACCGCGCAGCGCTGGTTCAACCCCGATGTCGAGAAACTCGTCACCGAGTTCACCCAGACAGCAGACCTTGCCAAGCAGAAGGAGGCGATGAACAAGGCACAGCGCATCGTTGCCGAAAACATGCCGATGATTCCAGTCTTCAACAATCCGAATTGGTACCAGTACAACACCAAGCGTTTCACCGGCTGGTCGACCAAGGAAAACCCCTTCGTCAATCCGTCGATCTCGCGCACCAATCCGGCACGCCTCTTGAACCTGCTGGCCCTGGAACCTGTGAAGTAAAGCATCATGGTCTCGGGAGCGGTCTTGAAACGCCGCTCCCGTCACGACGGAGTTCCCATGGCTTTCCTGCTTCGCCGCCTCGTCTTCTATATGGCAGCCTTCATCGCGGCAGCGACGATCAATTTCTTTCTGCCCCGGCTGATGCCGGGCGATCC
This sequence comes from Rhizobium sp. L9, assembly GCF_002531885.1. NCBI lineage: Bacteria > Pseudomonadati > Pseudomonadota > Alphaproteobacteria > Hyphomicrobiales > Rhizobiaceae > Rhizobium > Rhizobium sp. L9. The sequence goes on from NZ_NWSZ01000025.1 coordinate 23,448, forward strand.
CGTGCAGATCATGTTTTCGAGCGCCGGCACAGAACTGCCGCCGGAAAGCCTGCAGGCGCTGAAGCTCACCTTCGGCTTCGTCGACGGCCCGCTCTGGCAGCAATATCTCACCTATCTCGGCAGCATCTTCACCGGCGATCTCGGCCGCTCGATCAAATATTTCCCGCTGCCGGTCACCTCGGTGCTCGGCCATGCTCTCGTCTGGACCGTCGGCCTGATGGGAACAGCGACGATCGTCAGCTTCGCGCTCGGCACCTTGTTCGGTATCGTCGCCGCCTGGCGGCGCGGCAGCAGGTTCGATGTCGTCGTTTCCGTCGGCGCGATCTTCGCGACCTCGGTCCCAGCCGTCGTTACCTCGCTGATCGTGCTTTTCATCTTCGGTTTCACGCTAGGCTGGTTCCCGAACGGTTATGCCGCCGACCCGTCGCTCGATCCGGCCTTCAGCCTGCACTATATCGGCAGCGTCGCCTATCACGGCATTCTGCCGATGGTGACGCTCTGCACCGTGCTGATCGGCGGCTTCACCGTGACCATGCGCAACAACATGATCAACCTGCTCGGGGAGGACTATATCGTCATGGCCCGCGCCAAGGGCCTTTCCGACCGGCACGTGATGCTGTGGTATGCGGCGCGCAACGCCCTGCTGCCGACCGTCTCCAGCCTTGCCATCGCCATCGGCACCATCCTCGGCGGTTCGCTGGTCACCGAAGTCGTCTATAACTATCCCGGCCTCGGCAATATTCTGTACCAGGCGATCCTCGCCCGCGATTATCCAGTCATCCAGGGCCAGCTCCTCATCATGACCGCGACCATGCTGATCGCCAATTTCATCGTCGACGTCAGCTATATCTTGCTCGACCCGCGGCTGAAGGGAGCTTGAGATGAAAAGCCTGCTTCGAAACCGCAAGGCCCTTGTTGGCCTCATCATCATCGCGTTCATCGTCGTCGTCGCGATCGCAGCGCCGCTGCTGACGCAATACGATCCCGCCGCCCGCACCGGCAGGCCGCATCAGCCGCCGTCGCTCGACCATCTGCTCGGCACCACCCGCATCGGCCAGGATGTTTTCGCCCGGCTGCTCTACGGCGCCCGCACCTCGCTTGCCGTCGGCTTCGGCGCCGGGCTGCTGATCACCCTCGCCGGCACCGCGCTGGGCATCATTTCCGGTTATCGCGGCGGCAAGACCGACGAAGTCATCAGCTTCTTCACCAATATGGTGCTCGTCGTTCCCAACCTGCCGCTGCTGCTCGTGCTCGCCGCCTTCATCGGTCAGGCAAGTCCCGTCGTCATCGCCCTCATCCTCGGCGCCACTTCGTGGGCCTGGGGCGCGCGCGTCACCCGCGCCGAGGCGCTTTCCGTCAAGCAGAAGGATTTCGTCAAATCGGCCGAGATGATGGGCGAGCCGCAATGGCGCATCATGACATTCGAGATCTTCCCCAACGTGATCTCGATCGTCGGCATCAATTTCATCGGCAGCGTCATCTTCGCCATCATCACCGAGGCGACGCTGGAATTCTTGGGCCTCGGCGATCCCAAAGCGATCTCCTGGGGAACGATGCTCTACAATGCCCAGAAGGCCTCGGCCCTTTCGGTCGGCGCCTGGTGGGATATCCTCACCCCCTGCTTCGCGCTCGCCTTCCTCGGGATCGGCATGTCGCTGCTGAACTTCGCCGTCGACGAGATCGCCAATCCGCGTCTGCGCACCGGCAATCAACTGAAGCGCTGGTCCCTGCTCGTCCGTTCCGGGAAGGGTCGCCTGTGACCCAGCCGCTGCTTTCGGTGAGGAACCTCACCATCGACTACATCGGCGAGGAGAAGGATTTCCGCGCCGTCGACGATGTCAGCTTCGATGTCGCACCGGGCGAAGTCTTCGGCCTTGCCGGCGAATCCGGCTGCGGCAAGAGCACCATCGCCTTTGCCATCAGCCGGCTGCACAAGCCGCCGGCATTGATCCGCAGGGAAAGCCGGATCCTGCTCGACGGCCGCGACGTGCTCGGCCTCGACCAGCAGGCGCTCAGCGCGTTCCGTTGGCGCGAGGTCGCCATGGTTTTCCAGAGCGCGATGAACTCGTTGAACCCTGTGCTGCGCATCGAGAGGCAGTTCTACGATGTGCTGCGCACCCACAAGAATATGAGCCGTGCGCAAGCGCGCGAACGCACTGCCGAGATGCTCAAGCTCGTCGACATCGCGCCGGACCGCATGTGCGACTATCCGCACCAGTTTTCCGGCGGCATGCGCCAGCGCATCGTCATCGCCATCTGCATGGCGCTCGATCCGAAGCTGGTCGTCATGGACGAGCCGACGACGGCGCTCGACGTCGTCGTTCAACGCGAAATCCTGCAGCGCATCAACGAGCTACGCCGCAGCTTTGGCTTCTCCGTGCTGTTCATCACCCATGATCTCGGGCTGATGGTGCAGTTCTGCGACCGTATCGGCATCATGCTTGCGGGCAAGCTTGTCGAGCAGAACGGCGCCGAGGCGATCTACAGGACGCCGAAACACGCCTACACGAAGAAGCTGTGGGCCTCCTTTCCCTCGCTTCATGGAGGCGTGCTGCTGTGAGCGATGCCATCCTTGCCCTCGACAATGTGACGAAGACCTTCGGCCACGGCGCATCCGCCGTTCATGCCGCTCGCTCGATCTCCATTTCGCTGCATGCCGGCCGGGCGCTGGCGCTCGTCGGCGAATCCGGCAGCGGCAAGACCACCTGCGCGCGGATGGCGATGCGCGAATATCAGCCGACATCGGGGCAGATCCTCTTTAAAGGCCGCCCGGTGGAAGGGGCGAGAGCAAATGAGATCGCTCGCTATCGCCGCTCGGTACAGATGATCTTCCAGGACCCTTTCGCTTCGCTCAACCCGACGCATACCATCGCCCATCATCTGAGGCGGCCCTTGAAGCTGCACCGGCCGGAGATCAACGGAGCTGAGATCGACATCACGGTCCGCAGACTGCTACAGCGCGTCAGGCTCGATCCCGATCTCGTCGCGCCGAAATATCCGCACGAAATCTCCGGCGGTCAGCGCCAGCGCGTCAATATCGCCCGCGCCATTGCCGTCAAGCCCGAGGTGATCGTTGCGGACGAACCGACCTCGATGCTCGACGTCTCGGTGCGCCTGGGGGTGCTCAACCTGTTGAACGAAATGAAGCAGGATATGAATCTCGGCCTGCTCTACATCACCCATGACATCGCCACCGCCCGCTATGTCGCGGAGGACATCGCGGTGATGTATGCGGGCCAGATCGTCGAATGGGGCAGCACCGCCAGCGTGATCGACAATCCGCTGCATCCCTATACAAGACTGCTGCTTTCGGCCGTGCCCGATCCCGATGTCCGTTTCGAAGACCCGAAAGCCCGGCTGAGGCCCGATGAAGTCGAGGATATCCGCCGCCGTTCTGCCGCGCCACAGGATGATATCGTCGAAGTGGAGCAGGGTCACTTCATCCGGATGGTCTAAGATCGGCTCGCTGGCCTCGCCCTTTGCGCTATGCTAGGGACCGTCCCTTTCATGTGAGGCGAAACCATCATGCTGCCCTGGATCCAGCTCGATTCCGCGACCATTCCCGGCGAAGACGGCGAACTCAGGCTGAAGCGGCGCGGCGGCGAATTCTCGATCATGCTCGGCGCCAACGAGCTGATGAACAGCCGCCTCAGCGGCTCGGAAGAAGCGCTGGCGACCCTTTCCTGGGAGCGGATCAAGGCGCACCCAAAGCCGAAAATCCTGATCGGCGGGCTCGGCATGGGCTTTACCCTGCGCGCCGCCCTTGCCGTCGTTCCCGAAGATGCCGGCGTCATCGTCGCGGAACTGGTGCCCGCTGTCGTCGCCTGGGCGCGCGGACCAATGGCCGAAGTTTTCAAGGGATGTCTAGACGACCCGCGCGTCCACATTCACCAGGGCGATGTTGGCGAGGCGATCCGCGCCGGCAAGGCTGCCTATGACGCGATCCTGCTCGATGTCGATAACGGCCCGGACGGGTTGACCCGCAAATCCAATGACCGGCTCTACGATTTCGCCGGCCTTCGCGCCGCCCGCGACGCGCTTCGCCCCAACGGCGTGCTCGCCGTCTGGTCGTCCGGCCCAGATCCCGATTTCACCCGCCGTCTCAAGGACAGCGGCTTCTCCGTCGACGTGGTCAATACCCGCGCCAACCGCAAGCGCGGCGCCCGCCACGTGATCTGGCTGGCGGCCAAACCGGCTCGCTGAGACGAGCTCAGCCGGCGGAAGCGATCCTGCGCGCAGCGTTGATCGCTCGGCGGGCGCCGGCGCGCAGTTGCACGGTCTCCGCGCCGGCGATGACCAGATCGAATCCGTACTTCAGCAGTTCCCCGGCCCGTTCGCCATCGCCGGCATAGGCGCAGGCGAATTTCCCGTGGGCGCGGCAGCGGGAAACGGCGTGCTGCATAGCGCTGTCGATCTCGGCGGCGTTCGGCGCCACCTGATCGCCGTTCGACAGAGCTATCGAAAGATCGGCAGGGCCGACGAAAATGCCGTCGATGCCGGTAACGCCAAGAATGCCGTCGATCGCATCGAGCGCGGCGCGGGTCTCAACCATGGCGATGGCGACCGTGAGCTCGTTGGCGCTCTTGAGATAGGCATCGGCCGACAGGCCGGTATGGTTCAGCGCCAATGACGGCCCCCAGCTTCGCTCGCCGAGCGGCGGATATTTCGTGGTCCTGACCAGCGCTCGCGCATCTTCTGCCGAATTGATCATCGGCGCGATGATGCCGGAGGCGCCGGCATCGAGCAGGCGCGAGGCGGAAGCGAAATCGCCGACGGGTATGCGGGCGATGGCCGGCTTTCCGGCGAGACGAACCTGAGCGACGGCGTTTGCCGCCGATTGCATATCCCACATGCCGTGCTGCATATCGAGCACGACGGCATCGAAAGCCTCTTGCGCCAAATGGTTGACGAGCATGGCATCGGGGATGCCGACCCAGGCGGAGATCATGCCGCCCTGGTGCTTTCTGATACGGTCGGCAAAACCGTCGATTTCAGCTGCGCTCATGCCATTCTCCTCATTTCGACAGGCCGTCAGCGGCCGGATTTGCCGCCAGACGGCAGCAGCAATTCATCCTCTGCGACGCAGCCGCGAGAGCATGACGATCACCACGATACCCGCTGCGGCCAGAATGGCTCCCCAGAGCATCCAGATCTTTTGAGCGATCATGAAACTGGACGCCGGATAGGGAAAATAGCCGCTTCCCTGCCCGATCCAGATCAGGCCGAGCAAGACCATGAGCAGACCTATGACATATCCGATCGTTCGCATGCTTCAGCTACCTTCGCCATCGATTCGGCCCCACAATGTCGATCGCGATCGCCGATGACAAGGCTTCTCCCGGACAGAACTGCAACCGCCGCTAATCATTTCTCTTCACCTCATCCACCAGCCAGGCGCTGAGCCTCTCGCTGTGAACGTTTGGAGACCGCGGCGGCACCAGCCAGTAACCGTGGTCGGGCGCCTCCAGCGGTGGACCGGCTTCGACGAGCATGCGTGCCGAAAGAAGCGTATCGACGAGGCCCTTCCAGCCGATCGCCACGCCCTGCTCGCTGAGGGCGGCCTGGATGACCAAGGAATAGGTATTGAAGCTGATATCGCCGCGCCCGGCGTTGATGTCGCGCAGGACCGAGAATTCGGCAAAGTAGCTGCGCCAGTCGAACCAGGGCGATGGCAGCGGTCCGTCAAGATGGATCAGCCGCGCCTTTGCGAGCTCTCTTGGATCGTCGAGGGGGCCGTTGCGATCGAGAAATCCGCGCGTGCAGACGGGCACGACCCTCTCCGGCAGCAGGAGCGTACCGACGGCTGCAAATTCCTTACGCGTACCGAAAACCACCGCGACATCGGCTTCATCGCGGAATCCGGCCGCAAGCCTCTGCGTCGCAATGATCTGTATGTCCGTTTCTGGATGCAGAAGGCGAAACCTCTCCATCCGTGGGATCAGCCAAAGTGCCGAGAATGCATAGTCTGTCCTGAGCCTGACGACCGGCCGTTGAGCTTCGACGCGAAAACTGCGGGCGAGTGCATCGATGTCGCCGACCGCTTTGGCCGCCACCGTGAGAAGCCGCTCGCCTTCCGCGGTCAGCTCGACGCCACGATGCTGGCGGCGCAGCAGGCTGACACCGAACTGTTCTTCCAGCCGGCGGATCTGGTAGCTGACGGCGGGCTGGGTCAGCCCGAGTAGCGTCGCAGCCGCCGAAAAACTGCCCAGTCGCGCGACTTCAACGAAAAGGCGCATCCATCCAAGCTCAGGCGGGTGTTGTGCCATAAAAATCCCTTTAGGCAGCTATCGAAAAAAGCTGCCTTTACAGGCGCAATGATAGGCGCTTCAATAAAATCTTCAAATAGCAAAAGGCAAATCATATGGCGCGCCCGAATATCCTCATTCTCATGGTGGACCAGTTGAATGGGACCTTGTTTCCCGATGGTCCGGCCGATTTCCTTCATGCGCCGCATCTGAAATCCCTGGCCGAGCGCTCGGTGCGCTTCGCCAATACCTATACGGCAAGCCCGCTCTGCGCGCCGGCGCGGGCATCCTTCATGTCGGGACAATTGCCGAGCCGAACGCGCGTCTACGACAATGCGGCCGAATTCGCCTCCGACATTCCGACCTATGCCCATCATCTGCGCGCCGCCGGTTACCAGACCGCACTCTCAGGCAAGATGCATTTCGTCGGCCCCGATCAGCTGCACGGTTTCGAGGAACGCCTGACGACGGATATCTACCCGGCGGATTTCGGCTGGACGCCCGACTACACCAAGCCCGGCGAGCGCATCGACTGGTGGTACCACAATCTCGGCTCGGTCACGGGCGCCGGTGTGGCCGAAATCACCAACCAGATGGAATATGACGACGAGGTCGCCTATCACGCCACGCGGAAACTCTATGATCTCTCCCGTGGCCATGACGAGCGCCCCTGGTGCCTGACCGTCAGCTTCACCCATCCGCATGACCCCTATGTCGCGCGCCGCAAATTCTGGGATCTCTATGAGGACTGCCCGGCCCTCGATCCGGCAGTTGCGCCGATCGCTTTCGATGAGCAGGACCCGCACTCGCAGCGCCTGATGAAAGCCTGCGACCAGGATGCTTTCGACATCAGCCGCGAACAGATCAGACGGGCAAGACGCGGCTATTTCGCCAATATCTCCTACGTCGATGAAAAGATCGGCGAGATCCTCGACGTGCTCGAACGCAGCCGCATGGCCGACAATACGATCATCCTCTTCGTGTCCGACCATGGCGATATGCTCGGCGATCGCGGCCTCTGGTTCAAGATGAACTTCTTCGAAGGATCGGCTCGCGTTCCGCTGATGATCGCAGCGCCCGGCTGGGCGCCGAAGCGCATCGACCAGCCGGTTTCCACCCTCGACGTGACGCCGACGCTCGTCGGCCTCGTCGGCATCGATATCGCCTCGTTGAAACCGTGGACCGAGGGCTGGGATCTCGCAGCGCTTGCCCAAGGCACCGGCAGCCGCGGCCCCGTGCCGATGGAATATGCCGCTGAAGGTTCCGAAGCGCCGCTCGTCTGCCTGAGGGATGGGCGATACAAGCTGTCGCTCTGCGAGAAGGACCCGCCGATGCTTTTCGACCTCGAGGCCGACCCGAGAGAATTGAATAATCTGGCGAGCGATCCCTCGCATGCGGAAGGCTTGGCGCGGCTAACCGAGCAGGCAAGCCGGCGCTGGAACCTTGGCGATTTCGACGCAGCCGTGCGCGAAAGCCAGGCGCGACGCTGGGTGGTCTATGCAGCGTTGCGCAACGGCGCCTACTATCCCTGGGACTACCAGCCGCTGCAGAAAGCCTCGGAGCGCTACATGCGCAATCACATGGATCTGAACGTGCTGGAGGAGAGCCAAAGGTTCCCGCGCCAGGAATAAACGTGATTAACCGGTCTTTCGCGTCGGCGCCTCGCGCAGGAAATCCTCGATGAACGCTTTTTGCAGCAGGATGCCGTCCCATTCATCGGGGAAGAAGGGCGAGTCATAGATGAGCGTGAAAGGCCCGGCGTAACCGGCCTTCTCGCACATCTCCAGGCACTTGCGGTAATCGTCAGCATCGAGACCTGCAGGGCCGTAATCGGCCTTGGCGTGGCAGATTTCCGCTCGGCGCATGATATCGGCAAGACCTTCGTACTTGGAGGGTGCCGACCAATTGCCGAGGTCGCCGTTAAGGCCGACCTTGCCGTCCAGCCGCTCCAGCAGCCAGTTCATCTCCACCGGCGACGGCAGCAGGTCGAACCAGTTCTCGACAACGACGCGCACCCCACTGCCTTTGGCCTTGTCGGCCAACCAGTTCAGATGGCGGGCAGCGCGAGCAAGGTTTTCCTCCGTCGGCTTCTGCTTGCCGGCAATGACCCGCATCCGCTCAGCCCCGAGGGCAGCGGATATGTCGATCCAACGCGCCATCCATTCGACGTCGCGTTCGGCCGTTTCGGGATGGCTCGGGTCACCGTCCTCGACCAGCAGCGTCTGGAACAGCACATTGGACGCTGCCATCGCGTCGCGCAGCTCGTGGAGGTAGCCGGTTTCGAGGCTCGGCAGATGGAAGGAACAGATCTCCAGCCGATGGATGCCACGTACCGCCAGCGCCGCCGGAACGTCGATCAGCGCCGCGACACCGGGGCCATACGGTTCTTTGGGGGCAGCACTTTTGCTGGGATCAGGGCTGTAGGCATGGACCGCGCCGAGCAGCCGGTGCAGTGACCACGTCGAAACCGCAAAGCGTCCGTTCTGCAAAAGCTGCATGTGCCTTCCTCCAGAAAGCTTCTCGTTCCATTAATGGCAAAAAAAGCCCGCGCGCTTCAATTGCCGTCAAGCGAAATCGCCACGGATGACTGCCTCGGCGGCCAGGGCAGCCCCCAACAGCGCCTCGTCGCGATGGGCGGTCGCTGAAAGCAGCAGGCCGACAGGCATACCGGCCCCGGCCGTGCCGCAGGGAACGGAAACGCCGCACCAGTCGAGAAAGTTACCGAGCGCGGTGTTGCGCAGCGTCTTGTTGTTGGTCGCGAAGAAGAGCTCGTCGTCGCGCTCCAGCGGGCTGATCGGCGGAGCGACATGGGCAACAGTGGGAAAGACGATGAGGCGGTTACCGACCAGGCGATCGACGTCGGCGATAAGCCGATCGCGCGCCTGCAGGATCGCTATATAGTCGGGCAGCGTCGTCCTGCTTCCCAAGCGAGTGCGCATGACGACGCGGTGGTCCATGCGGTCTGCATCCGGTCCCGCGAGGCGTTCGTGGTGAAGGGCGAACGCCTCTGCCGTCACCAGCGGGCCGTATCTCGTCATCAGATCGAAAATCTCGTTGAACGCTGGGATGACGGTGCGGGATACATGGGCGCCGGCCCTTTGTAGGCGTTGCAACGCTGCCTCGAACGCGGCGACGACACCCGGTTCGGCTTCATCGAAAACGACATTTTCTGGCACAAGCAATTCCAGCCCCGGCAGGTCGGGCTCGCCGACGTCAGGCGCGGTCAAGCCCCGCAGTGCCGCATCGATCCAGACTGCGTCCCTGACGCTGCGGCAGAGCGGCCCCAGCGAATCGAGGCTTTTTGCCAGCGGGTAAACTCCATCCATCGCATAACGGCTGCGTGTCGCCTTGTAGCCGACGATTCCGTTGAACGCAGCGGGAATGCGCACCGAGCCGCCGGTATCCGTGCCCACCGCGACCGGCAGCAGCCCGGCCGCGACCGCGACACCGGCGCCGGAGGAGGAGCCGCCGGGAATACGCGGGAGATCCGTCCCACGCGGATTGACCGGCGTGCCGTAATGCGGATTGATGCCCAGACCGGAAAAGGCAAATTCGCTCATATTGGTTCGGCCTATGGCGACCATGCCAGCCTGCCTGAGAAGACCGACGACCGCCGCATCACGGCTGGCGGGTGCGTCGGAAGCCAGGACGATTGACCCCGCCGTCGTCGGCAGGCCTTCAATGTCGAAAAGATCCTTCCAGGCGATCGGAATGCCGTCCAACAAACCGAGCGAGCGCCCTTCCCGCAAACGTTTGGAGCAGGCGCGCGCCTCCTCCACCGCCCGACCTTCGAGCAGTGTGGTGAAGACCGCCTTGTCGGCATAGTTCGCTATGGATTCGAATACCGTCTCGGCCACATCGACCGGATCGGCGGCGCCGCCTTGGATGAGAACGGAAAGCTGGGCGACCGACATCGCACCGAAGAATTTGCTCATGGGGCGGTCCTTATGAGAGATGCGGTCAATGACTAACCCGGATCATTCCGGCGAGCCAGAGCTTCACGATATTTTGCATCTATTGGTACGAATTTTTGAACACTGAGTTTGAATATTGCCCCTTCAATTGCCACGATTGAAGACACACATGCATGCACGCATGCCGAGCCGGTTCGACGCGAGGGTGAGAGTTTACTCTTCGACCGACCGCATGTGTTGCAGGAGTAATTAAAAATGACAGATTGTGAAACTTTAAGCCGTCGCCAGGACATGGTGACCCTCCACGTGAAAGAGGACGAATCTCTGGGTCCAGGCGAGCGTGACTATGTGGAACATGTCAGCGCGCAGAAACTTTCCGGTTTCGAGCGCATCGTGGTGGTCGCAGCGTTGGTTGTCTTGAGCTTTGTTGGTTTTGCCGCATATTCTTCCAGTGTGACGGATCCGGTGACGACATCGGCCATTGCCGCCACCCCTGGCGATACGCCGCATCATCAGCCTTACGGCCATTGCCGTGACAGCAGCCCTTATGCTGAACGGGTCTGCTGACAGCAAGCCGACTACCCCGGGCGACGTTGTTGTTCGCCCAGGGAGAAGTTTCTTCGCCGGGCATGGAGCCCCTCTGGCTCAAGCTGCGTTGACAGCAAGGGAAAGAACCATGGCCGGCAAGATCGATTACAATCTCGAACGTTTCGTCAATGCCCAAAACGGCGTCTACGAGCAGGCGCTTTCCGAGCTGAAGGCCGGACGGAAAACGTCTCATTGGATGTGGTTCATCTTCCCGCAGATCGCTGGGCTCGGCACTTCTGCAATGGCGGAAAAATATGCCATACGCTCGGCCGGGGAAGCGGCCGCCTACCTCGCCGATCCCACGCTCTCAAGCCGGCTGCTGCGCTGCGTCGAGGCTCTTTTATCGATCGACGGCCGATCGGCCCATGACATCCTCGGCTCGCCTGATGATCTCAAGCTGCGCTCATCGATGACCTTGTTTGCAGCGATCAGCGATCATGACTCGCCCTTCCACCGGGCGATCGACCGTTTTTATCAAGGAAAATTCGACGAGCGGACGATCGAGATCCTCAGCGCCAAGGACTAGAGCGGTTCAGCTTTTCACGGAAGCGCAGAACCGCTCCAAGTTTTTGTTTTTACGCAATTCCCGGCAAAGGCGCTTCGCGCTTTGCCTGGGAAAACCGTTTCACACTTTTCCTGGAATTGCTCTAAGCGGAGCGACATGCGCCGCCAAATTTTTCTATCAGGCCGAGATTTTGGGGCGCACATGTTGCCTACCCCGAGTAGTTGGCGTTTATTGCCCATGGCGCAAGCCAGCGAAGACCGCCTCTGTCGCCTTTTTTGTGAGTATCTGCTTAAATTCTTGAGTTGTTAGCTTTTTTTCACGATGATGCCGGTGAACGCATCCGAGTCTTGGGTAAGAATGTCTGATGGGGATCAAATTGCCAATGCTGCAGATCAGAGCTGGGACTAAATGCATTGCCTTTTTGCTGGCGACCGGAGCCATTTTGGCTGGTTGCCAGTCATCCGGCGTTGATGGTCTGGCTGCTTACGGCGACAGCGCAAAAACTCTCCAGGATGACTCGGCCGTCGCCTTCTACAAGAACGACGAGCTGATAACCAACGGCAAACTGCAGTTTCAGGAAAAGAATTACGGAAAATCCTACGCCATCTACAAGCGAGCGGTTGACGTTTTTCCGGAAGACCCGGCCGCCTGGTTAGGCTTGGCGGCCTCCGCCGATATGGTTGCCCGCTTCGATACCTCCGACCGCGCTTATCAGCAACTCTCGCGGATGATCGGCAACACCCCGGTCTACTACAACAATATCGGCTATTCTCACCTGTTACGCGGTGACCTGCGTACCGCCAGGCGCTATTTCCTGAAAGCCTATGAGCTTGATCCCGGAAACGAAGTCACTGCCCGTAATCTCGAACTGATGAAGAACAGCGTGAAGTATGCTCAGCGGTAATCGATCCTTCAGCGATCGGCAATCTGCGTCGAGATGAGAACGCCCTAGATGTGAGCAGCGGCACGGCGCCCCTGGCGGCGTCCACCGATTGCTTTGGAGATTTCGGCGAGTCGGTGTTTACCGTGCCTTCCGAAGAATGAGCTTGCCTTCCGGCGAGAGTGTGCGTTCGTAACGCGGCAGGTTACTGACGGAAATGCCGCCGGCTTCGATCGACGCAAGGGTGCTATCTGCAGTTTGTGTTTCCGCTGACACGCCACGGGGTGCGAAAAACTGTGCCGGTTCCTTGCCGGGTGCACTGAGGACCAAAGCTGAACCCATGCGTGCACCGCTCATGTCGTTGCGCATTCCTTCGTTGATCGACAGAATGGACTTTTGCAGGCTATCCATCTCCTGGCGGATCAGTGCGACTTCGTCGGCCTTGGCATTCTCCGCGATGTTGCGCGACTGCTTTTCCATTTGTCCTCTCAGGCCATCGATGGACCTTTTAAGCGCAGCGATGGTCTCGCGGCTCTCGCGAACATCGGCCGAGTTCTTGGCCGTATAAATGAGAACGCCGGCATTCACAGGCAGGAGCATGAGGATCAAACCGACGAGCAGCGGGTTTCTTGAGGCTCTCGGCTCTGGCGTTCGCATATGGCTTGGTTTTGCGCCGTCGACTTCGACGTCGATATTCGGGATGCCGGTCATTCGCTTACTCCCCGTAAGTCATCAAATCTGCGTTGGCATTGTCCAGGAACAGGCCGTGATCAGCGCCAAGTCCGCAATCATTCCGACGTAAATACACCTTCCCACGCGCGTTCGAGCATATCAAGCGACGCGATTCGCGCTAAGCCATTAAACTCGCAGTAGGAACCGACGAAATCGAGAAGATATTTCGGATGGTAGCAAGACGCCAGCACATCGCCGTTGTACTTGCGATCGTAGAACAAGTTCAGCTCTGGGTCAGAGACAACCAATCCAGTGCCGCTGGCGTAGGATTTGAAAATTCTGAGATATTCGTCGCGTGACGGAGTGTTGACAAAGATCTTGTATTTGAGGCGCCGCAAGCCCGCCTCGTCGGAGAGGTCCTTCGGTGCGATATTCGTCGAAAACACGACCAGCTCGTCAAAGGGAACCTTGAACTTCTTGCCGGTGTGCAGCGTCAGAAAGTCATATCCGCGCTCGAGCGGCACAATCCAGCGATTGATGAGCGCCTGTGGCGCCACTTGCTGACGCCCGAAGTCGTCGATGATGAACACGCCGCCGGACGCTTTCAAGTGTATGGGTGCTTCATAGACATTTGGCCCGGCGTTGAAGGTGAGATCGAGCTGATCGAGGGTCAATTCCCCGCCCGTCTTGACCACCGGACGGCGGCATTCGATCCATCGTTGATCGGCTTTCGAATGGGAGTCCGTGCCAGCCTCCGACACGGGGTGATGCACGGCCTCGTCATAGAAACTGATGACATGACCGCCGACCTCGATGGCATATGGCACCCAGATCGTTTGCCGAAACAGTTGCGACGTCCGCTCGGCGATGCTGGTCTTCCCGTTGCCGGGCGGTCCGTAAAGCAGGATAGAGCGACCGGAGTTGATGGCCGGGCCGAGTTTTTCGACCAGGGTGTGCGAGAGCACCAGCCCCTCAAGGCTGTCGGTCAGCCGCTCTGGGGTTACGCGCTCGTGATGGATGGACTGCAAACCTATTTGTCGGCAGAACGCGTCGAGCGACACCGGCGCCGGCCCGACATATTGGCATTGGCGCGACGCCGCGTGGGCATATTCGAACCCTTTCATTGACAGCGCATATCGGACATCGGATCTGACATCCTCACCCGCCAGGCCGCGAGCCTCGAGGTATGCGAGTTTCACCAGTTCCTTGATCAGGATATTGACGATCACTTTCGGCAATTTCATGCGTTCAGCGAGATGAGAGGCCGTGGTCGTATCCTGCTCGGCCGCACATTTTGCGGCCAGCCGAAGCAGGAACGACTGATCCAATCCCGCTTGCTCTATGCTTCCCGGTGCCATTGGCATACGCGGATCGAGGGAAATGATCGCGTCACGATTCTGTTCGAGCGAATACTGCATACGACCTCGCTTGGCTTAACCGCCGGGTTTCATGCCGACAAGAAGACTGATGACACGCATAACAACGGGCACGAGTACAATGACGAGGCTTACCGGAAAAAGGAACGCGCCCAGCGGCAGCAGCATCTTGACCGGCAAGGCGTTCGCCTTTTCCTCGGCGCGCACAATACGCAGGTCGCGCATTTCCTTGCTGTAGACCCGCAGCGTCTGCGTGACGCTGGTCCCGAGCTCCTCCGATTGGCGGAACAGAACGGACAGGGCCCGGGCCTCGTCGATTCTCAGGCGGGTGGCCAGGTTAGCGAGCGCCTCACGCAGTCGCCGGCCGCCCCGAACTTCCAGCATCATGATCGAGAGATGGAGGCCGAAGTCCTGCTGCTTGTCCACGAATTCCCGGGCAACACGGTTCGCGGCCGCTTCGATGCTCATCCCTGCATCGAGGCAGACGATCAGCATATCCATGAAATCTGGAAAGAGACGGCGGTATTCCCTCTCCTTGGCGGTGCCACGCCGGTCGATATAAATGTTGACGAGAATAAAGGTCGCGCCCGCAGCAAACATGGCAATGATCAGGGCGCCTATCTGCGGCATGTTTGGCGCGATCCGGTTTAGGGCCCAGACCGCCCCGACCAGCATGCAGATACAAATCACCGCGCGGACCACCTGGAAGGTGGTCACCGCGCCGGCAGCAAAATAGCCCGCCCGAATCAGCCGGTTCTGGGTGGAGTTCAGATTCGTGTCACGTCGCGTAATTTCGAAATAGCGGCGGATCAGGCGGTTTTCCGCCTCGCCGAGATCGGCAATCGTCGTATCGCCAACATGGAACTCGTCGCGCACCGCCGAGCTCTTCGACACCCGAACCGAGACCTCGCGCTGTCGAAAAAACAATTCCGAGGCTGCCGCCGAAAATATCAGCACTGCAAAGAAGACGATGAGGTAGATTCCATACTCGCTCGACATGACCGCCTCAGTACTCGAAGTTGACCATCTTGTAGAGAATGACATTCCCGATCGCCATGATGGCCAGCAGAATGCTCACAACGGCAGGTCCGTGGCCGCTGTCCCAGACGGGATCGAAGTAGGTCGGCGATAACGCCTTGATCATCGCGTAGAGCAAAAACGGATAGATCGACATGAAGATCGCCGTGATGCGTCCTTCAGACGAAATCGCCCTGACCTTTGCCTTGAGCATCGACCGGTCTCGCAGCGTTTTCGAAAGGTTCTGCAAGATCTCCACGAGATTGCCGCCGGTTCCCGCCTGTACGCTCAACGATATCGCAAGCAGATTCAGGTCCTCGACGCCGACCCGATCGGCTAAGTTCACAAGAGCATCGTCCAGCGTCACGCCGTAGGTGAGTTCATCCGAGAGGAGGCCGAACTCGGTGCCGATCGGATCAGGCATCTCGCGTGCCACCAAAGAAATCGCCGCCGGCAGCGGGTGGCCGGCGGCCAGGCTGCGATTGGCGACATCGAGCGCTTCAGGAAGCTTCAGCTCGAATTTCTTCATGCGGCTCGCCCGGGCGCGCCAGACGACCAACGCGGGGATGAGCAGGCAGATCAGCAGAAAGACGGGTATTCTAAACAGAGTGCTCGGCACGAGGAACTGAACTGCCAGCCACGTAAAAAGTGCGCCAGCGATCGCGAAGAGAGCAAATCGCCTGGCATCGAACTTGATTCCCGACTGCGCGTAGAACCGCAGCAGCCGCTGCATCATGGGGGTTTGCCGCCAACCACCGGCGACACCCCGCTCCTTGAGCATATCGCTATAGGTCTTGCGATGATCATCGCTGACCTCGAGCAAGCTCAACCGATGGTTCACGGCGCGGTGGCGTTCGGATGTCTTGAAGTAGCCGCGCATAATCGCTTCAACAGCGACAAGGGCCGCGGTGAAAACGGCAGCGTAAACGAGAGTCAGGGTCATTGAACAGGTCCCGTTTGGAGCGGTTTACCGGGATCAAAAATTGCCACGGGAATCTCGATCCCGAGTTCCGCAAATTCCTCGACGAATCGCGGCCGGATGCCGGTGGCGCGGAATTCGCCATGGATCCGCCCGCCTTCGTCAGTGCCGATTTTCTTGAACTTCATAATCTCCTGCATCTGCACGACTTCGCCCTCCATGCCGGTGATCTCGGAAATCGAGACAACTTTGCGGCTGCCGTCGCTCAAGCGCTGGACCTGCACGATGATGGTGATGGCCGACGAGATCTGTGAGCGAATGCTCAACTGCGACATCGGCATCCCCGCCATGCCGACCATCTGTTCGAGTCGGCCGACGGCGTCGCGGGGCGTGTTGGCGTGGATAGTCGTCATCGACCCCTCGTGACCAGTATTCATCGCCTGCAGCATGTCGAACGCCTCGTCGCCACGGACTTCGCCGACGATGATGCGGTCGGGACGCATGCGAAGAGCATTTTTCAAAAGTTCGCGTTGACGGATCTCGTTGCGTCCGTCGAGTGTCGGCGGTCGGGTTTCCAAACGCCCGACATGGGGTTGCTGCAGTTGGAGTTCGGCCGCATCCTCGATGGTGATCAGGCGCTCCTTTGGAGAAATCTGAGAGGAGAGAGCATTGAGCAAGGTGGTCTTGCCGGAACCGGTGCCGCCTGAAATGACCATGGACACTTTGCCCTTGACGGCGGCGCTGAGAAGGATGCGCATCGCATCGGCCATGGCGCCATATTGCACGAGGCGCTCCAATGTCAGCGGCTTGCGGGTGAATTTGCGGATGGAAACGAGCGGCCCATCGACCGAGATCGGCCTGATGGCGACGTTGACACGCGAGCCATCCTTGAGGCGGGCGTCGACCATCGGCGTCGATTCATCGACGCGGCGGCCGACGGCCGAGACTATCTTGTTAATCACCCGAAGCAGATGGTCCTCGTCCTTGAAACGGACGGCGGTGCTTTCAAGCTTGCCGCTCCGCTCGACATAGACGCTGCTGTAGCCGTTGATGAGAATATCTGCGATCGTCTCGTCGGCCAGCAGCGGCTCGATCGGTCCCAGCCCGAGCATCTCATCGGTGATATCGCGGATCAGATCGTTGATTTCCTTGGCATTCAGCGGAAAGTTGTTACTCCGGATATAGTCCTTGACGAGCGGCCGGATCTCGGTCGCGATCTCCTCATTGTCAAGCGTGTCGAGTATCCCGAGGTTGATACGATCGAGCAGGTAACGGTGCAGATTGACCCGCTCGGAAACCATGTCCGGCCCGAGCGACGCCTCTTCGCCACCCGCCGTGGCGCTGTCAGAGACCGGTCGGGCAGGCATGTTCTGAGCTGCGACGAGAGACAGGTCGGCCGCCTCCGGATGTTCCCGGCTTTCAGGCTCCTGCTGATGCTTGTAGAAACGCCCCATGATGCCGTTCGCCATGCTTCCCACCCCTGAACTATTTTACAATGACCGTGGAACCGACTTTCACCCTCTCATAAAGATCGATGACGTCGGCATTGCTCATGCGAAAACAGCCCGATGAGGCGAAATCGCCGACCGTCGACTGCTCGTTCGTTCCGTGAATGCGGTAGAGCGTGTCGGTCCCGCCCTTGAAGAGATAGATCCCGCGAGCGCCCAAGGGATTGAGCGGTCCGGCAGGTACCAAGTCCGGAAGTCCGGCCGCGCGCGCCTTCATCTCAGCAGGCGGGCGCCAGTCGGGCCACTCGGCCTTGCGCCCAACCTTGACGGTCCCGCTCCAGCGAAATCCGTCACGTCCGACGCCGATCTTGTAACGGATCGCACGTCCTTCAGAGATGACGAGATCCAGCGTTCGGTTCGCGCTGACGATGACGATCGTTCCAGCCGCGTAGCTTTTTTCAATCGTCACCATGGTGCTTGTCGTCGGCCCCAGGGTTCGTGGCACAAGCCCGGCTGCCGCGGCATCCCCGGCAACGGCCAGAACGGCCAGAACCAGAAGGCCGACGCAAGACCTTATGCGGCCACGGTCACTCGCCTTCATCGCACCAATGCTCCAAGTTTACCGACCGCGCCGCAGAAGCGCGCGCGGGAATTCACCTGAGCCGGCAGCACGCCCCGGTTAACCGCCTCGCTCAAAGTATCCCATTCATCCGCAATGACATGCGTCGGGATGCCCTTGAAGATCTTCTCCGTCTGTTGCCGGCGCAGGCCGAGGCCGAAAAGCTTGGCGCGGTATTTGTTGATGACGATGAATATCTGATCCGAACTGCCTCGCAGCCGCGCCAGATTGGTAAACAAATCCTTGGCTTGGGAAAGCGCGGGGATCGTCATTTCGGTGACGATGTAGATGCTGTTGACCGAAGTGAGCACCTCGTACTTCCACGGCGTGTCATAATAGGGGACGTCGACGACCGTGTGGTCGCTCTCGAAGGCGGCCACGTCGAGCATACGCAGCACGAGTTCACCGCCCTTCGGCGACAGAAGGACTGACGGCTGCTTGAAGGAAAGCAGTGAAAAGCCTCCCGGATGCCGCTTTCGGACGAGATCGATGAATTCAAGATCGACCCGGGAAGGATTGGCGATCACCGGTTTCAAGTCATAGTCGTTCACAAGATTGAGATAGTAGCCAAGCGCCCCGGAGCAAAAATCCGTATCGAACAGGTCTACCCGCGGCGTCGAGTTCTTGGTCGGCTGAGCCAGCGAATGCGCAAGCGACGAAGCGATCATGCTGGCGCCCGCGCCACCGACGGCTGAGACCACGGCATGCACCCGGCTGTCGCTGGCCCCGGTGCCTGGCGCATGGGTTGAAATCATGTCGATGAGGGCGCGGCGCTCCAGCGGCTTCTTCAGCCAGTCATTGCCGTTCAGGCGGAAGAGCAGCCGCATCATGTCGTCCGGCAGGTCTTCGGAAACGACGACGAGCGGAATGTCCCGGTAGCTGGTACGAAACGCGAAGAGCTCCGGTTGCTGCAGCAATTCCCCGTTGTCGACATCGAGAACCATCAGGTCGAACTGCGTCGGATCGAGCCGGCCCTTTTCTCCGAGCGCCTTAAGCGAGAAATGGCGGACATCATAACGCGAAAGCGACCCGAACGTATCGAGCATGAAGCTCGCTGCAGCCGCGTCGTCGGAGAGAACCAGGATCTTGGCGGATGCGGCAATGTTCATGTGCGCTGTCATTTTCGCTTTCCTACGCGTTAATTAAGGAATCAGCAGGTTGAGCAGGTCTTCAGGTCTTCCGTCGTGATCGTTACTGGATGGGCCGGGATGGTGACGTCGTTCAATCCCAACAGCCCGCCGAGGATCGGCAGATCGAAGGTGATGTCGCGCACCTCCAGCCGCATCGTCACCACGGGCCCGTCAGGGCGGCCCCAATAGCCAAGTCCCGATCGCTGATAGGTGACAACCAGATTCTCCCGCTTGATGCGCCAGTTAAGGTCACAAATGCCGGGATGCGGATCGGTTCCTACGTTGCAAACGCCATCGCTTCCCAGGACGATGCGGTTCAATGCCGCCATGCTGCAGTTGGCAAGAGCCGGTCCGCAGGTCGACGATATCGTGGCATCGTTCGGAGTGGCTTTGCCGTTGTTGAGCGGATCGGCAGCGTCGGTCGGGAAAACGGCATTGAAATTGGTTGTCAGCGGATCTGATACTGCCGCCAGTCGGGCACCATATTGCAGTGCCTTGACCGTCTGATTCCACTGCGACATGGCATAGCCGAACTCGATGAAGGCGGCGAATACCAGCATGACGATCGGAAAGGTCAGCAACGCTTCGACAAGGCTGACACCACTGCTATCCTGCCAGAATGTCTTGATCTGCCGAAAGATCACCATCCGATATATCTCTCTTCATGGAAGGAACTGAGGGTGATGGCGTCGATTCCAAGAAAGCCGAATACCGGCGAGCTCTGGTAGAGATGCGCAGTGGAAATGGTAATGTTCCCATCGGCATCGGGCGCACTGATGGTAATGTCGGCAGGGTCGTTCCAGCCGGGGACGCGCGGTTGAGCGTTTGCCGCAGGTGTCTGCGTTCCGTAAAAAGCGATCGTCTTTGCCGTTGCCTGATTGCATGTCGGCACATAAGTTCCCGACAGCGGTCGGCATCGCGAGAGGTAACGCCCAGCATCCCGCAGACCTGCGTCGATCTGCATCCGCTGCCAGAAAATGCTGCCGAACTCCAGTATGGCAGCGGCAAAGAGCGTCACAAAGGGGATCGCGAGCAGCGCCTCGGCAAGCACTGCGCCCTCCTCCCGCCGCCAGAAGCCGAGGCAAAGCTGATGCAAGATAAACTTGCGGAGCGCCATCATCTAACCAACTCCGCTTCTTCCCGCAGGAATTCGTCTGCCGTACCGCGACCACCCTTGCCGGTGATGTCGATCATCTCCAGGGAAAGGTAGCGTTCGCTGGAATCCTTTATCGCCGGCTTGGTCAGGAACATGCGCGCGAAGGCCACGGCGCGGGTGGCCTTATGACCGTTCAGATGCCCGACTGAGGCTTCATAGCCACAATTGACGATGGCTGAGAAGATTTCGCGGCGATCACCATATTCAGCCGCGGTATAGTTCGAAAGGTCCGGGCCGGTATAGCACTGGCCGCCGGTTGTCGGTTTGCCGGTTTCGCCATTCGCCGAGGCATGGTTGATCAGAGATGGGTTAGCAAGCTCGTAACGATAAACGTCGTAGGCGGAGGGCTGGCTCGGTGTTCCGGTCGCCTGCGGGGGATAGCTGGAGTAGTTGCTGAGGACCGTGCTCACCGAGGGCGCAGCCGTGCCCTGCGCGACATTCCAATAGGTTGTGTAGTTCCAATTGTTGCCGCTGCTGATCTTGCCGCCGGCAAGCGAGCTCATGGCCGCTCCGTAGCCGAGCGGCAAAGCCTTGGTCGCATCGCCGACAACGTCTCCGACCATGACCGGAGCATAGGTATCGCAGCCCGGCTTTCCCTTGGTGGTTGTCCGAGCGGAGCGTACGTTTCGCGCAGGACGGTAACGATAATCTCCCTTCGCGCTATTGAACGAGGAGGCGTAAAAGCCGAAGCGCGTATTCACCCCGTCCTCGATGGGCCCCGCCATTGCGCCGGTCTCGGTATCAAGATTGTCCTGTGTGTAGCAGGCGCCGGGATTGCCGGTGGCAAGTGCCTCCGCCAGCACGGACGCACCATTGCCCAAGGGGGTTCGCAGGAAGCCGAAATTGCCGGGGCCGGGACTGGACGACGAGGTGCTGTGAAGCTCGATCTGCCGACCGTAGAGATTGCCGGCCGCAAAATTGGTGTGCAAGGCGGCTGCGGCAGCTGCGTCTGCGCTTTCACTGGTGTTGCCAGCAGGCTCGAACGGATTGCAGATAAAGATCGGCGTCACGTCGCATGCGCTGGCGTGGTATACCGCCACGGCGTCGGCGGCAATGTTGATCGTATCGCGGTTGAAGCCGACCGGAATCGGAAAGATCGTCTGCATCGCTTGCGGCTTGGCGATGACCCAGGCATAGGAAGCTTCGCTGGGCTCTGTCGTTTCCATCGAAGCCGGGATGGGCGTATCGTCGTTGGCCGGGATGCTCTTCAGAAAAAGCACGGTAACCGTGCTTCCGGCATCATTGCCGGCGTCATAGCTCACGCTGATATACGAGCCAAGCGACATGCCGGTCCCGCCGCCGGAGAAAGCCGCGCTATTGGCGATTTTCTCGATCGCCGTCTGCGCCCTCGAAATGGCATCATCGCGGCCATCGAGTTCCCGGGCCCCCGCCAACGCCATCGCATCGACCGCGTTCTGGAGATCGGTATGCAGGTTGCTGCTGCGGCCGACATCGATGACCAGCAGCGAAAAGCCGAGAAGCATTGGCATGGCGATGAGCGTCAAGGCGATGACATAGCCACGATGATCATTCCAGAACCGTCTGAGAACCCTGCTGAGCATTGGCGTCCCCCCATCACGGCGCTATCGCCGTGATGACCCCGTTTCGTGCATTTCCCCTGCGGCGCGCTACGCCGTTCATGCCTTCCGCCAGCTACTGGCTGGCGATCGCCCCGTTAGAGGCCCCATTCGCCCCCATGGCCGGCGACGGCTGAACAACGCCCAGCCCGCCGTTCTGATATTGAGTGACCACCCTGCGGATCACCTTGCCGTCGCTTGCGATTCGGGTTCGCTGGGCTTCCGGCGGGAATGGGTCCTCGATCTGGATGGCCTTGTTTGCTTCCACGGCGTTGCCGACCCCGAAGGTGATCGTGTCGCGATGGTTCATGTAGTCGGCGCAGCCGGAAGCGAGGCCGGCGGCCGCAAAGACGAGAAGGACGCGCTTAGCGTTTTGTAGCAACGGCTTGGACTCCCTGGTTCAAGTCGAGACGGTGGCCATAAGGCCCGGTCACACCTACGCCATTTCGAAAGCGTCGGAGCATGTCCTTGTCGACTTCCAGAACCCCGAGCGCGAAGAGCTCGACGTCGTTGGACGAACGCGTCTGATCGAGCGGACTGTAGAGGTCCTCACCCGGGCGGGCCGGGCGCACAATGTGTGGCGTGACGACGATGACGAGGTCGGATTCCTTCTTCTGGAAACTCGTCGAACGGAACAGAGCGCCGAGCACCGGTATCTGCCCGAGTCCCGGCAATTGCTGGATGTCTTTGGCATTGATCGACTGCAGCAGGCCCGCCAAGGCAAAGCTCTGGCCGTCGCGGAGCGCGACTGTGGTGCTGGCAGCGCGCGAGATGAATCCCGGATTGCCGTTGACGTTGATCGACGGATCAATCTCGGAAACCTCAGGCTCGATCTCCAGGTTGATGAGACCATCATCAAGAACCACCGGCTTGAAGGTCAGCCGCACACCGAATGGGCGATAGTCCGTCTCTGTGGCCACCGTCGTGCCGTTGTTCGTCGTCTTCAGGATCGGCACTTCACCGCCGGCATGAAAGCTGGCGGTAGAGCCGCTCATGGCGATGAGGTTCGGCTGAGCCAGGCGGCGCACCAATCCCTTCTGCTCGAGGGCGTTGATCACAACGTCGATGTGGCCGCCGGAGATTTCCAACACCTTGGCGATCAGCTGGCCGAAGGGCAACGCACCCGTTGCCGCACCCTTGGGATCAAGGAGGGTACGGGCCAAGTTGCCGTTGTCATCAACGGTGATCCCCTGGCTGGCCGTTGCCTTGCCGATGCGATTGTTGTTGCCATAGCCGGACCAACCGATCCCGAGGTCACGACCCGTCTGGCGCGAGGCTTCGATGACACGGACCTCCAGCATCACCTGCTGGCTGTCACTGACGCGCAACTGGTTCAGCACTGGCTGGTCGGAATAGGATTGGGCGATTTCCATCACCCGCTGCAGTTCGATGCCGTCACGGACGAAGCCTGTCAGGCGAATGCGATCGTTGGAGTTGATGACCCTGACCCGAGCCGAGGGCGCGGCAGAGCGAATGGCGGAAGCGACTTCGCTGAAATCGCTCGCAACGCGGATGTCGATGACCCCAAGCAGCGACTTGTCGTCGCCATAGACCGAAATATTGGTGGCGCCGGGCTTTTTGCCGCGGATGAACAGCGACTTGTCGGAAAGCGGCACCACGTCGATCATATCGGCGCTGCCGATGACAAGATCACCGAAGGGCTGGCCTGTATTGAGCGTCAGCGTCTCGTTCGGAGGCAAGGTCACATGCTGGACTGATTCGCCTAAAGTGATGGACTTCTCCTGTGCGTTGGCGCGGCCGGCAACTCCGGGGCCCAAACACACACAGGCCGAAAACACTGCCGCTAGTGCCGCAAGGCTTTTCGTCCTCGCGATTTTTCTCTTGCCGTTCGCCATGCCTGCTTTAGCCCCCTCATCCGGCTCGCCGCACCTGCGGCATTCCGCATCAACATCACTGGACCAGGCCGACTCGGTGCTCCTCGCGCTTCGTCGTGTTCCAGACTCCCACTGTCACCCACTTCGGCTCAACCGGCAACACCGGCTCAACCTTTTGTTCCACAATCTGCACTTGTTTTGCCGGTTCTGGCAACTGCTTTTCCAAATCCTTGCCCAGTTCTGTCGCCATCGCCCCGCCACCGAGGTCGGCGACAGTGATCGGCCGGGTCTGCTCGACTGAGGAAGAGGCAACATTGCGAAGCGCCAGGGAGAGCGTGCCGACACTGGAGCCGAGGGTCAGGCGCTGCGCCTCGTCGGTCGTCACCTCAAAGGTCACCGTTTTCACGACGGATGGCTCGTCCTTGCGCTCGTCTGCCGTCTGGTCCACCGCAAGGACCTTGACGCCTTGCAGCAGCACGTCGACGAAGGTCTGATCGTTGCCCGCCTGCCCGCGCACGACCCGCGTCAGAAGCACGTCGACGCGATCGGAAGGCCTAACGAAGCCGGCAACGCCGAGCACATCGTTGACGCGAATGGAAACGGCCTTCATGCCCTGATCCAGCGCCGCCGACAGAGTGGCGCGTTCGCCAGTACCGGTGATTTTCGAGGATAGAACCGGCTCGCCAGGGTCGATCGCCGCCATGGCATAGCGCGGCTGGGCGTCATTGCCGACGACCATCTCGATGCTGACGAATGAGCCTGCGGGTGTTTCATTAGAGGGCCACGGAATGGCTCTGAGGTTTTCGGATCGGATCCGGTCACCGAAGCGCATCGGAGTGGCGGCGACAACAAGTGTCCTTTCCTCGGCCTTTACGCCGCTCATCGCCAGCAGCTTGGCCTTCTGATCGGAGAGATACGCGCGCATGCCGAAAACTGCGGCGGCGGCGAGTACAAATGCAATAACGAGGCTTAAAATTGTTGAAGAACGCATCGCGGTTACTCGCTACACTGGACGGAGCGCATCCATTCATTGATGCTAATTTAGAAGAGAGGGGTTAACAAACCCCTCGCTTCTGCGAATGCCAGCTTCAGGCTGGAGCCGTCAGGTTGGCCGTAAACCAAGCTGCCCAGCCGTTCCACACGGTAGCGAGATTGGTACCGGCCAGTGTCACAGCCCCGATCACTCCACCAACCAGCAAGGCAAGCAGAATAAGGTATTCGGTGAGTGCGACGCCATCTTCTTCCCGCGCGAAAGCGCGTACGCTATTTACAAATGCTTTCATCGAGAATTACCTCCCAGGTAAGTGGTGCGCCGTATTTCCCCCGGCACTAGTCGTCGAGACCGCCCCTTCGACTGGAAATATTAATAATCTGTTAAGTCTAATTTAGTCAATTGTTTTATACGCAGACATTCGACATCTATACTTTATGGTTAAGACGAAAATCGCAGAGCTGGTCGTAAAAGCCGACTCCTGTGGCCGATGTTCAGTGACAATGAGCGTACATGGTAGATTATCATAGCCCAAAAAGGTTGATCCGATGCTGGAAATGGTCGTTGTTATTAATTCTCTTTCAGTATTACTTTTTCTCTGCGCCGCCTGGACCGATTTCCGTACTTGGAAGATTCCCAACACGCTCGTGCTTGCGCTCGTGACACTTTATGCGCTACGCGCGCTGGCCGTGATGCTTGGCTCCGAGGATGTCGGCGCAGCCCTGTTTGCTTCGAGCGGAATTGGTGGCGACCTTGGGGCCGGTCTGCTGATGTTCATGCTTGGGGTGGCGCTCTGGACGTTCCGGCTATTTGGCGCAGGAGACGCCAAGCTTTTTCTGCCGATCGGTCTTTTTATCGGATGGCACGGAATGCTGCCGTTTGCGGTGTTGCTCCTCGCCCTCGGCATTTTGACGCTGCTGGCCCTGCGGCTGCCGGTGCCGCTGTCCGTCGCGCATCTCGCCTTTTTCATGCGCATCGAGGAAATTCGGGTGAGCCGGAAGATACCCTATGGCGTCATCATGGTTTTCGCTACGCTCCTGACCCTGGCTTTGCCCATGATCCGGCAGGACCTGCAGCTACGGTGACCTACCCTGAAAGGGCTCTGGCCGACCTGTTCTCCAACGCGGCGATCTCCTCGGAGACCTCGCTCAATCGCTGACGCAGGTCGCTGTCGGTGCCGTCATCGACCTCTTCCTCGCCAAAACAATAGCGTGCCTCGTGAAGCTCGAGCTTGGCTTCGAGCTCGGCGCGTCTGGCATATAGGCGCTTGAGATAGGCGTAGTTCATCTCCCGGTCTCCACATCGTCCCGGTGATGGAAAAACGGTGTGGAGGCGGTAAGGTTCCGGTCTATCAGGTGAAAGAAGCGATCGCTGCTCGGCAGGCCTTGGCGAAATGGCCGCAACAGCCGGCGGCGCCCATTGCCTGACGGCTGACGCGCGCGCCTTCGAGCAGCAGCGTCAGCGTATCGGCAAGAAGTTGAGGTTCGCGCGCACCGGCTGCCGAACAGAGCGCGGCCAAGCGATCGCGCTGTGCGGCCTTGTGCCTCTCGATCATTTCATGGGCGGGATGCCCTTCTCCCTTGAGCTCGATGGCGGCGTTGGCGAGATCGCAGCCGGCGGGCTCGCCGTTCAGACACTGCGCCCGCATCTCCACCCAGGCGTCGAGCTGGGCGCGGGGATCGCCGGGATGAGCGGCCTCCAGATCGCGCCAAATGCTATCGGCCTTCTCGGAGGCGCGCCGCAGCGTCTCGCAGACGAGTTCGTCCTTCGAGCCGAAATGCCGGTAGAGCGTCATCTTATTGGTCGAGGCGGCATCGGCGATGGCATCGACGCCGATGCCGCGGATGCCGCGCTCGCGGAAAAGCTCCACGGCCGTCGAGACGATGCGCTCCCGCGGCGGGATACGATCTTCTGAAACGGTTGGGGAGATTTCATTCGAAGTTTCTGATTTTTTTGCGGACGAAGTCCTTGACATCAATGTGACCGATCGGTAACAACAGCATTGTTACTTACCGGTAACACCACAGGCCGCGAAAGTCAACGCAGTGGGTTGGCAGCGGATGTGGAACACGGGCGACCGCCCACGAAAGGAGGACAAGCCATGAGACAGACCAGAGACGACCTGACAATATCCGAAGCCCTTCGCGACCCCCTGATCGCCATGGTGTTGCGCGCCGACGGCGTGAAGCTTGAAGACTTCAAGCAACTCCTGGAAACGGCGGCCGGGAAAAGCGAACCACGCCCGACGCCGGTGGGCAAGATGATCGGAGCGCTTACGAGCCGCGCCAATCTGCCGGCTATTCCCTGCTTCGGCTGAAAAAGCCGCCTGAACACCGGGGGATCTCTCCCTGCCCCCGACAAGGGCTGTCGTCATAAAGAGGCGGCGGCCCTTGCTGCTTGATCGTAGTGGCCGGAAAGCGGCGGCGATCAACTTCTCCTTGCCCGCCCGCGCGCCTTTCATGAGGCCGCGCTTTTCGAACTTTCTCCGCTGCGACCAGGCCCTGCCCGCCGCCGGCGACGCCGTGATCGTCACGACGCCGACCGGCGGCGGCTACGGCAAGCCGTGACTGAAGCGCGCATCCTACCAGATCGTGATCACGCGCCTCAGCTCCTGATTTGGTGCATGCCTTCATCCCGGAACCGCCAATTCCGGGCGACATGCATTACAGGATCGGCTTGCCGCCCGTGACCGCGATTGTCGTGCCGGAGACATAGCTCGACAGTGGATCGGCCAGCATGACATAGGCCGTGGCCAGTTCAGCCGGTTGACCCGGCCGTTTCATCGGTACCTGCTTACCGAAATTGCTGACGCTGTCTTCGGGCAGCGTTGAAGGAATGAGCGGCGTCCAGATCGGGCCCGGCGCCACGGCATTGGCGCGGATGCCTTTCTCGGCCAGAAGCTGGGCCAGGCCTGCGGTGAAATTCTGAATTGCGCCCTTCGTTGTCGCATAGGCCAGCAGCGACGGGTTCGGATTGTCCGCATTGATCGAGGCCGTATTGATGATGGCGCTGCCGGGCTTCATATGGGCGACAGCCGCCTTGGTCAGGTAGAACATCGCATGGATGTTGACCTTGAAGGTCAGTTCCCACTCCTCGTCACTGATCTCGTCGATGCTCTTGAAACTTGCCTGGTGCGCGGCATTGTTGACGAGAATGTCGATACCGCCGAGCTCCTTGACCGCCGTCTCGACAATTTGCCGGCAATGGGCGGGATCCTGAATATCGCCGCTGACGAGCACGGCCTTGCGCCCGGCCTGTTCGACGAGCCGCTTCGTCTCGTCGGCATCCTGATCCTCGTCGAGATAGGAAATCAACAGATCGGCGCCTTCCCTTGCATAGGCGATTGCCACTGCGCGGCCGATGCCGCTATCGCCGCCGGTAATGATCGCCCGCTTGCCCTTTAGCCGTTCGGATCCGCGATAGGTTTTTTCGCCATGGTCGGGAACCGGGTCCATCTGGGCGGTGAAACCCGGCATCGGCTGTTTCTGGGACGGGAAAGGGGGTGTTGGATAATGCGTCATTATAGCCTCCTGAGTTGAGGGACAAACTCAGGCTGCGGCTGGTTGTTCCAAAGGCATTGCAGCCACATCGCTTCCCGAATGAAATGACCAGAAGATTGGTCACGGAGACGATATGATGGCACGTGTCAAACTGGCGGAAGCAAAAGCCCACCTGAGCGAGTTGCTCAATAGGGTGGAGGCCGGCGAAACCGTCGAGATATTGCGGCATGGCAAGCCGGTGGCGCAGCTCGTGCCGGTGAAGACGCCGAAACAACCGATCGATGTCGAACGGCTGAAAGCATTGACGGCCTCGATGAAGCCACCGGCCGAGCCGGTCGATTCCGCGACCTTCATTCGCGATCTGCGCGATACCGATCGTTATTGATGCTTTACATCGACACATCAGTCCTCGTCGCCGCATGGACGGTCGAAACCCGCACGGACGACGTGCAGCAATGGCTAGCGGAGCGTCGATCCGAGGAGATCGCCGTCAGCAGCTGGACGATAACCGAATTTTCAAGCGCCATCGGGCTCAAGGCGAGAAACGGACAGATCGATCCGGCCGATCGCAGCAAGGCTTTGGCCTTGTTCAAGGAACTATGTTCGACGACCTTCGAATGCCTGCCGATATCGCGGGCGCACTTCATCAAAGCGGCGCGAATGATCGAACAGTTCAATATCGGTCTTCGTGCCGGTGCTGCGCTGCATCTCGCCGTCGCAATCGATAGCGACGCGACGCTCGACACGCTGGACAAGGGGCTGGCAAAAGCCTGCAGCCTCATCGGAGCGCGTCACCGCTTGTTATGAGGTGGGCGGTATCGGCGGATGCGGAAACCACGCAGTCTCCCGGTTCCACCGCCGCCACATTCGCACCGACGATCAACCTACAAAATGTTGCGATTTGCCACAGCGACCGCTGTACCATAGTAATGTAATATGGTCGCAGTGTTCATGAGGTGCATGAAATTGGACGGAAAGACATCGCCCGCAGTTTACTCCGAAGATGAGAGCCTTGCCGGCGAAGCCGGCGGCAAGAGCGCGCGCCGCGCCCGCGTCAGCGGCATCGACCGCGCTCTTCAGGTGATCGATCATCTCTATGAAACAGGATCGCCGGCCGGCGTCTATGCCATCGCCAAGGCGGTAAAGGCGCCGCTATCGACCGTCTACGTCATCGTCGACGACCTCGTCGAAAAGAATATGCTGACGCGCCAGGCGGATGGCTCGATCTGGCTCGGCGCCCGGCTTTATCATTACGGGCTTGCCTATGCCCGGTCGCTGGATTTCATGAGTATCGCCACCCACGAAATGCACGATCTCTGTCGCCAGGCCGGCGAAACCGTGCAGGTCTGCGGCCGTGACGGCGATTACATGCTGGTGCTTGCCATGGCCGATGGCCCGAGCCACTTCCAGGTGGCGTCTCGCGTCGGCACCCGGGTGCCGCTCAATTGGACGGCGTCGGGCCGCCTGCTCGTCGGCCATCTGCCCGAAGAGGAACGCATCGAGCTTTTCAAACGCTGCGCCCGCTCGTCGCCGACCGGCCGCGCCGAGATCGATCCGCGCACCCTATCGGAAGCGGCCGGCAAGGCCTTCGAGTCGCGCCTGTCGATCCAGGCCGGCGAATCCGATTATGCCGTTGCCTGCATCGCCTCGCCGATCTGCGATCGCGACGGCCAGTGCGTTGCCACCATTTCGATCGTGCTGCCGGAGCAGAAGGCCTTTTCCGACGAGAACCATTATACGGCGCATGTGCGCAATTCTGCGGAGCGGATCGAAAAACTGATGGGTTGGCGCAACCGCTGACGTGAGCTCGAACACGATCCTTGAGGATTGTCCTCTGACTGCATTGCATCTATATTGACGTCACTGACAGCATTTGGGATCTGAATATGGCCGTTCTGACAGTTCGAAACGTGCCCGATGAAGTGCATCGCGCACTGCGTGTCCGGGCGGCGATGCATGGCCGCAGCACCGAGGCGGAAGTTCGCGAAATCCTGGAAAATGCCGTAAAGCCCGAGCAGCGCATTCGCATGGGAGACGCTTTGGCTGAACTCGGCCGGCAATTGGCGCTGACCAATGATGATCTCGAGGTGCTTGATCAGCTGCGCGAAAGGGCGGCGGCGGAGCCCTTGAGGTTTGAATGATCGTACTCGATACGAATGTGCTTTCCGAGACGATGAAACCGACGCCCAGTTCGGCTGTGCGCGCGTGGCTCAATGAGCAAGCCGCGGAAACACTCTATTTGTCGAGTGTGACCTTGGCCGAATTGATGTTCGGCATCGGCGCCTTACCGGACGGTCGACGCAAAGTGGCTCTGACTGAAATGCTCGGCGGCTTACTAGCACTCTTTGGGGATCGGGTATTGCCATTCGATGCCGGAGCGGCCCGACATTATGCCGACCTTGCCGTCAGAGCTAGAACGAACGGCAAAGGCTTCCCGGCGCCGGACGGATATATCGCCGCCATCGCCGCTTCGAAGGGCTTTATTGTTGCGACACGCGATATAGGCCCCTTTGAGGCGGCCGGACTGACTGTCGTAAATCCCTGGAACCATCGATCATCCGAGGCCTCTCAGGAATGATCGAACCCCGCCTCGCGGCAGATTCTATCTGTAGGAATAGCCGTGGCTGTGGCGCACCAGCCTGCGCGCCCGCGGCACGTAGCGGCTGGCGGCGACAGCCTCGGCGCCCATCACCGCATAGCGCGGCTCGAACAGTTTGTTGAGGACCGAGACATCGCCGTTCGAATCCGTCGCCTCGAGCTCGGACTCGACGAGGTCGAAAACAGTGAATTCGGCTTGCGCGCCGACCGCAAGCCAGTTCTCCATCGACAGCTTGATGACCGATGCCGGCGCGTGGGTGACGGCTTCCACCACCTTGTCGAAGGGCATGCCGACGCTCAGCAGCTTCGACATCGTCGTCGCGAGATCCCAGACCGGGAAGTTCATCGAGTGGCCGTGCAGGTCGGTCGAGATCGAAAACGGCAGCAGCCCGCGGGCGATCGCCGCTTCGGCGACCTTGAAGGAGAACGAAGCGCCGCCATGGCCGATGTCGAGCCGAATGCCTTCCGCAGCGCAGCGCTCGGCCAGATTGAAGAGATCCTCGTCCTCCATGATGCTCGAACCGGCCTTGCCGTTGAAGCAATGGGTGACGACATCGCCGGGGCCGAGGATTTCGAGCACTTCGTCATAGAGCGCCGGCGGCTCGCCGACATGCACCATCATCGGCACTTTCAGAATCTTGGCGATCTTCTTGCCGAGCTTGACGGGGGTGACGCCCCAGGAACCGGTGATGACGTGGCTGGCGCGCACCTTGATGCCGACGATGTGCTCGCTGTTTTCAGCGTATACTTGGAGAATGCGGTCGAGATCGATATCTCTGATATCCCTGAGCTCGGCGACGCGGTTGCAGGCGACGAGACCGATCGAGCCCAGGTTCAGGAAGGCCTTGATGCGCTCGCGCGAGGGCTCGATGATATACTCGCGGAAGCCATGGAAATTCGCCTCGCCGGCCGAACCGGCGTCGACCAGGGTGGTGACGCCGCGCTCGAGACCGCATTCGGACGGGCGGATGGAGATGTCGGTGCCGCCATGCCAGATGTGGACGTGCAGATCGATCCAGCCCGGCGAAATGAAAGCCCCCTTGCCGTCAATGCGTGCCACATCCTCAGCGGCTGGAAGCGATGGACCGATCCGGGCGATGCGGCCGTCGGCATTGACGAGAATGTCGATCACCCCCTCGGATGCGCCCGCACCGAAAGCCGTCGGCCTGACATTGGTGAGGAGAAGCGGCTTTTTCGCCTGGTCGCCCGACATGATCATGTTTCAAATTCCATAGTTATGGTATAAGAAGCCTTATAATAGAATAAAGTCGAAGAGACTGCTGTCAAGAGAATGAAGCGCAGTAACCGCACGGGAACGGCGGCAGCGCGCTCGTTCTCAGCCGCACTCGCCGTCAAGGAGCGGCAATTTTTTCCAGCGATTTCAATCCCGTAGGATTGAATATTCAAGCCGTTCGAGGTGGTCTGGATCGGCGATAGCTTCGATTGCCGCAATCCTGTCGCCGGCGATGGTGAACGCCACCACGACGCGGATCTGACCCGCGATGCGCACGACGAAGCCAAGCTCGCCGTCGACGATGGCGATCTCTGCCGCCTGCGCCCGGCCCTTGAACAACTCTGCCACTTCGGATGCGCCGCGTCTTTCGCCGAAGGCGCCGAAACGCGCCGCCGTCGCGTCCGGGCGAAACACGACATCTGGGGCGAGCACGCAATCAGCGCCTGCAGATCGCCGTTGCGCGAAGCCGTCAGAAAGGCCTCCGCAATCGTTCGTTTGCGGCCGAGATCGACATCCGGCGTCTCGTCCGCGCCCTGCACCCGGCGGCGGGCACGGCTCGCGAGCTGACGGGCGGCGGCGGATGACCGGCCGATAATCGGCGCAATTTCGTCGAAGGGAAGATCGAACATGTCGTGCAGCACGAAGGCAACTCGTTCGGCAGGCGCCAGCGTCTGCAACACGACGAGCAGCGCCACGCCCACCGAATCGGCGAAGGCGGCGTCGCGTTCCGGATCCTTGGCCGGATCGGCGATCGCTGCGTGGACCGATGTCTCCAGCGGCTCCTCGCGCCGGGTCTTGCGGGCACGCAGCATATCGAGGCAGATGCGCGCCACCACCGTCGTCAGCCAGCCGGCGAGATTGCCGACGTCAGTCCTATCCGCGCGGGTGAGCCGCAGCCAGGCCTCCTGAACCGCGTCTTCGGCCTCGCTGCGCGACCCCAGCATGCGATAGGCGGCCGCCTTCAGATGCGCCCGGTTGGCTTCGAATTGATCGGCCAGCCAATTATTCTCGTTCATCCGTCACATTCCTTCGCTGCGTTCCGTCACATCAATGACGAATGAAACCGGGCCGGTGTGACAGCGCCGGCGGATCGTCGCACCCTAAACCCATCAAGGAGACCTATCATGCAGGAGAGAATGGGAAATCCCGCGCTCGTGCTTCCAGAAGCCATGCAGGCGCTCAATGCGCTCAGCAAGGTGCCGACCGAAACAGGCCTTTCGCCAAGGCTGCTCGAACTCGTCAATCTGCGCGCCAGCCAGATCAACGGCTGCAGCGTCTGCATCGATGGTCATTGGCGCATTGCCCGCAAACACGGCGAAACGGATGAGCGGCTCTTTGCCGTCGCCGGCTGGCGCGACGCTCCCTATTATAGCGAGGCTGAACGCGCCGCTCTCGCCTTGACCGAGGCGGTGACCCGCACCAGCGACCGCGCCGACCCGGTGCCTGACGAGATCTGGGACGAGGCGACCCGGCATTATGACGGCCGCAGCCTTGCGGCTCTCGTCATCGCCATCGTCAACATCAATGTCTGGAATCGGCTGAACATCGCAACCCGTCAGATCGCCGGCGCCTGGAAACCCTGAGCGATTGCCGGCAGCGTTTCACCCCACGTTGCCGGCGAGCACACTTTTATTCAGCCCGGCAGCTCAGATGATGCCGCCGCCGCCGGCAACCGACGCCGGACGCTCGGCCGCCACCTTTTTGCGGTAGCCGCTGACGCGGTAGGCAGCAATCGGGTCGATCGCGCCGCCGGCCCGGCGGCGGGCCTCGGCAAGGATCGGCTCGACATCGGCGCGGTAGGCGCGCTTCAGTGTTTCCGAGGCCATCAGCGCATCATTGTCCTGCTGATAGCCCTCGAGCGCCTTGCGGTCGACGAGGAGCGCCTGCGCATAGGCGCGGCGGATTTCGTTGGCGCTGTTGATCAGGCTCTCGATCGGATCGGTGACATTGTGCGACTGGTCGATCATGTGGGCCGGATTGAAATCGTTGACGCCGCGCTGCTCGGCATCCACCAGCTCGTTGAACACCAGGAACAGCCGGTAGGGATCGATGACGCCGGCGTCGAGATCATCGTCGCCATATTTCGAATCGTTGAAGTGGAAGCCGCCGAGCTTCCCGAACTGGATCAGCCGGGCGACGATCATCTCGATATTGGTGTTCGGCGCATGGTGGCCGAGATCGACGAGGCACTGGGCTTTGGGGCCGAGGGTCTGGGCGATCAGATAATTGGTGCCCCAGTCCTGAACGATCGTCGAATAGAAGGCCGGCTCGTACATCTTGTGCTCGGAGAAAAGCTTCCAGTCGTCGGGCAGCACCTTGTAAATGTCAGCCATCGAGGCGAGGTAACGCTCGAATGCCTTGGTGAAATTGCTCTGGCCGGGGAAGTTCGACCCATCGCCGATCCAGACGGTCAGTGCCTTGGAGCCGATCGCTTTGCCGATCTCGATGCATTCGAGATTGTGCTCGACCGCCTGGGCGCGTGTTGCCGCGTCGGTGTGGCTAAGCGAGCCGTATTTGTAGGAATAAGCCTGCCCCGGCGCGTCGGAAAAGGTGTTCGAATTCATTGCGTCGAAGCCGAGGCCGACCGCATCACCCTTGGCCTTCAACTCCCGTGCATCCGCTTTGTCCCAGGGAATATGCAGCGACACATTCGGCGTTGCCTGCGTCAGCTGATTGATGACGGCGCAATCGTCGAGCTTGTCGAAGATGCCGCGCGGTTCGCCGGTGCCGGGAAAGCGGGCGAAACGCGTGCCGCCGGTGCCCACGCCCCAGGAAGGAACGGCGACGAAGAACTCCGCCACCCTGCGTGTCACCGCCTCTATATCGACGCCGCGGCGATCAAGCGTCGCGCCCAACGCGTCGTAGTCGGCTTTCAGCGCCGCCGCCCGCTTGTCGTTTTCGCTCGCAACTAGATCCTGCGCGATCCTGAACTCGGCCATTTTTTCCTCCCGATTCTGCAATTTCTACATTGGAACTGCGGTGCGGCCGCCCCTCATCCGCCTGCCGGCACCTTCTCCCCGTTCAGACGGTGAGAAGGGGATATGCCGCACCGTCTCCGTCTCACTCCAACATTTCGTTGGGCAAGTCCCCTCTCCCCGTCTGAACGGGGAGAGGGTCAGGGTGAGGGGCAGACGCATCCGCCCCCAGTCAAAAATCAGCGCGTAAAACTCTGAACGTTGCCGGCGTCGACGTTGATGATGTTGCCGGTCGATTTCGCCGATAGATCTGACGCCAGGAAGTAGACCGCCTCGGCGATATCTTCCGGGAAGACGTTGAGCTTCAGCATCGACCGCTTGCGGTAATGTTCCTCCAGCTCGTCGACCTCGATCTTCGAGGAGGCCGCACGCTGCTCGCGCCACTCGCCGCTCCAGATCTTCGAGCCACGCAGGACGGCATCGGGATTGACGGTGTTGACGCGGATGCCGGCATCGGCGCCTTCCAGCGCCAGGCAGCGGGCAAGATGGATTTCAGCCGCCTTCGCCGTGCAATAGGCGGACGCGTTCGGCGAAGCGGCAAGACCATTCTTCGATGCAATGAAGACGACATTGCCGCCGAGCGCCTGACGGCGGAACAGCCGGAAGGCCTCACGCGAAACGAGGAAATAACCGGTCGCCAGAATGTCGATATTGCGGTTCCACGTCGAAAGTTCCGTCGTTTCAATCGGCGCCGACGAAGCGATACCGGCATTCGAAATGAGGATGTCGATGCCGCCGAATTCCACGGAGGATTCGGCGAAGGAGGCGATCACCGCATCTTCCTTGGTGACGTCGAGCCGGACGCTGCGCACGGCGTCGGCGCCGTATTTCTTGACGAAATCGGCCTCGGTGGCTTCGAGCGCTGCCTGGTCGATATCGGCGAGCACCACGCAGGCGCCCTCGCCGACCAGACGCGCGGCCGTTGCCCGGCCGATGCCGCCGGCGCCGCCGGTGACGAAGGCGACCTTGCCGGCAAGGCTCTTCGGCTTCGGCATGCGCTGCAGCTTGGCCTCTTCGAGTAGCCAATATTCGATGTCGAAGGCTTCCTGCTCCGGCAGTCCCTGATATTCCGAGACCGTCGAGGCGCCGCGCATGACGTTGATGGCGTTGACGTAGAATTCGCTGGCAATGCGAGCCGTCGCCTTGTCGCGGGCGAAGGACAACATGCCGACACCCGGCACCAGGAAGATGACGGGATTGGCGTCGCGCATGGCGGGCGAATTGTCATGTTTGCAGTCGTTGTAATAGCGGGCATAGTCGGCGCGGTAATCCTCCAGCGCCTGGTCGAGACCCGCGACGATCGCGTCGACATCCGGTTTGGCCGGGTCGAAATCGATGATCAGCGGCCGAATCTTGGTGCGCAGGAAATGATCGGGGCAGCTGGTGCCGAGCGCGCCGAGCGGCCGCAGGTCGCGGGAGTTGACGAATTCGAGCACGGCGTCCTGATCGTCGAAATGGCCGAGCTTGCGCTCCTGCTTGCCGATGCGACCGCGAATTTCGGGCATCAGGCGAGCGGCGATAGCCCGGCGTTCGGCAACCGGCAGACTCTGCACGACCGCGCCGCCGAAGATCGTCTTGCCCTCGGTCTGAGCGGCGAACCATTCGATCGCCTTGTTGATGATATCGAGCGTCAGCTCGTAGCAGGCCTTGGCTTCGTTGGCCCAGGTGAAGAGACCATGGCTTTCGAGTACGACGCCCTTGGCGTTCGGGTTCGCCTTGACGAAGGCTTCGAGATCGAGGCCGAGCTGGAAGCCCGGACGGCGCCAGGGCAGCCAGCCGATCTCGTCACCGAAGATTTGCTTGGTCAGCTCCCCGGAATTCTTCGACGCGGCGATTGCGATGATCGCGTCGGGATGCATATGGTCGACATGGGTAAAAGGCACGAAACCGTGCAGCGGCGTATCGATCGAGGCGGCGCGGCCATTCAGGTTGAAGGTGCAGTGCGGCAGGAACCCGACCATGCGGTCCTCGTCCTCGACACCTTTGTAGATGCCCTTCAGCGATTCCAGCTTGTCCTGGTAGAGTGTGGCGAAGCCGTCGAGCTTGATGGTGCCGACATCGCCGCCCGAGCCCTTGACCCAGAGAATCTTGACCTTCTCGCCGGTCAGCGGATCGGTCTCCATGACCTTGGCCGAGGTATTGCCGCCACCGTAATTGGTGATGCGCTTGTCGGCGCCGAGCAGATTTGAGCGATAGAGAAGCTTGCCGGGTTCGTCGAGGCCTGCCGCGTATCCCTCATCCCACCGGTTTTCCAGAAGCCGGACGTTCGCCGCCATGTCATCCTCCCATATGAAATCATTATCGGGACGCGATAGTTCGCGCCCCTTTTCGCTGACCGGTATCGCTCATGAAAATGGAGTTTGTCAATCGAAAACGATCAAATTCGATTATTGTGCAGCGCAATATGAAAATTTATGATCGTTTATGATTGACAGCTTTTAACGGATACGAAATAAATACGACAAGAGGAGGAGCCCAATGCACGAACGCGAACGTCATCGCATCATCTTGAGCGCCGTTCAGGAAAAATCCGTCGTCACGATCCAGGACATTTCCGAGTTGACGGAAGCTTCTGAAGCGACAATCAGGCGCGACATTGCGGCTCTCCATGTGCAGGGCAAGATCCGCCGTGTCCGCGGCGGCGCCGAAGCGGTGCACCCGCCGCAGCTCGGCAATCTCGCCGGCCGCCCATTCCGGGTTTCAGAATCGGTCAACATCGATAAAAAACGCGCAATTGCACGCGCCGCGGTCGATCTCTGCGAGGCCGGCGACGCCATCATTATCAATGGCGGCACCACGACCTTCCAGATGGTGCATTACATGGCCGGCCATCGCATGCAGGTGATGACCAACTCTTTTGCCATCGCCGAACATCTGGTGAAGCATTCCAAGAACACGGTGACGGTGCCGGGCGGCGCGATCTATCGTGAACAGAGCCTCATCCTGTCGCCTTTCGACAATGACGCGATCCGCAATTTTTATGCGCGGCGCATGTTCATCGGCGCGCAGGGCGTCGGTCCGCTCGGCATCATGGAGGCGGATGCCCTCATCATCCAGAGCGAGCAGAAGCTGATGCACCAGGCCGACGAACTCATCGTCATGGTCGATTCAAGCAAATTCAATCGCCGGTCGAGCCTCATTCTCTGCGCGCTCGACCGCGTCTCTGTGGTCATCACCGATGACGGGATTACCGACGAGGCAGCTCGCATGGTCGAGAATGCCGGCGTTCGGCTCGTCGTCGCCAGCCCGGTGACCCAGCTTGTGAAGGAGGATTCCTCGTCGGTCGCATGAGGCGCCGCCGAGGTGTGGAAGTCTAATCTTAATGGGAGGAAAGTGACATGAAATTCGCAAAGACACTGGCGCTCGGCGTAGCGCTCGCCGTCGCCATGATGGCCGGCACCGCCAGCGCCAAGGACATCAAGATCGGCCTCGTCGTCAAGTCGCTCGGCAACGGCTTCTTCGACGCCGCCAACAAGGGCGCGCAAGAAGCAGCCAAGGAACTCGGCGGCGTGGAGGTTATCTACACCGGCCCGACCTCGACGACGGCCGAGGGCCAGATCGAAGTCATCAATTCGCTGATCGCTCAGGGCGTCGACGCCATCGCCGTGTCGGCCAACGATCCGGACGCGCTCGTTCCGGCGCTGAAGAAGGCTACCCAGCGCGGCATCAAGGTGATTTCCTGGGATTCCGGCGTGGCACCAGAAGGCCGCATCCTGCAGCTTAACCCGTCCTCCAACGAGCTGATCGGCAAGATGTGCTTGACGCTCGCCAAGGACCACCTCGAAGGCGGCAAGGGCGACTTCGCCATCCTGTCGGCCACGACCACCTCGACCAACCAGAACATCTGGATCGACCAGATGAAGAAGCAGCTCAAGGATTTCCCGGGCCTCAACCTCGTCACCACGGTTTACGGCGACGACCTCTCGGACAAGTCCTATCGTGAAGCCGAAGGCCTGCTGAAGTCGTACCCGAACGTCAAGGTCATCGTCGCTCCGACGACGGTCGGCGTTCTCGCTGCTTCGAAGGTCGTCGAAGACAAGGGTCTGATTGGCAAGGTCTACGTCACCGGTCTCGGCCTGCCGTCCGAAATGGCCGGCGCGATCAAGTCGGGCGCCACGAAGGAATTCGCCATCTGGAACCCGATCGATCTCGGCTACTCCGCCACCCAGATCGCCTATCGCCTCGTCAAGGGTGAGACCGACGGCAAGCCGGGCAGCGAAATCGAAGCGGGCCGCATGGGCAAGATCAAGGTCGGCGACAACGGCGAAGCCGCCATGGCCGATCCCTTCGTCTACAATGCCTCGAACATCGACCAGTTCTCCAAGGTCTTCTGATCCGAAGCAGCCGTATAAAGCCCGGCGGCCTGATAGCCGCCGGGATTGCTCATTCGACATTGGTAGAAGCTGATGAACGCTGCCTTTCAACAACCCGCCACGGACAGCAAAACCCGCGAAGCGCCCGCCATTCTGGAAATGCGCGGCATCTCCCAGATCTTTCCCGGGGTGAAGGCGCTCGACAATGTCAGCATCGCGCTCCATCCCGGTACGGTGACGGCGCTGATCGGCGAAAACGGCGCCGGCAAGTCGACGCTCGTCAAGATCCTGACCGGCATCTACAGGCCGAACGAGGGCGAGATCCTGGTCGACGGGCGGCCGACGAGCTTTGCCAGCGCCCAGGCCGCAATCGATGCCGGCGTGACCGCCATCCATCAGGAAACCGTGCTGTTCGACGAGCTGACGGTTGCCGAAAACATCTTCCTCGGCCATGCGCCGCGCACGCGCTTTCGCACCATCGACTGGCAGGTGATGAACAGCCGTTCGAAGACGCTGCTGACCGCGCTTGAAAGCAATATCGATCCGACGATCCGGCTGAAGGACCTCTCGATCGCGCAGCGCCACCTGGTGGCGATTGCGCGCGCTTTGTCGATCGAGGCCCGCATCGTCATCATGGACGAGCCGACGGCCGCCCTTTCGCGCAAGGAGATCGACGACCTCTTCCGCATCATCAAGGGCCTGAAGGAGCAGGGCAAAGCGATCCTGTTCATCAGCCATAAGTTCGACGAGCTTTACGAAATCGCCGACGATTTCGTTGTCTTCCGCGACGGCCGCGCCGTCGGCCAGGGGCGGCTGAAGGAAACGCCGCAGGACGAAATTGTCCGCATGATGGTCGGCCGCGACGTCGAAAACGTTTTTCCGAAGATCGAGGTTGCCATCGGCGGCCCGGTGCTCGAAGTCGAAAAATACAGCCACCGCACCGAGTTCCGCGACATTTCGCTGACGCTGCGCAAGGGCGAGATCCTCGGCATTTACGGCCTGATCGGCGCCGGCCGCTCGGAATTGGCGCAATCGCTCTTCGGCATCACGAAGCCGCTCTCGGGGCGGCTGACGCTCGAGGGCCGGGAAATTTCGATCCATTCGCCGCATGATGCCATCAAGGCCGGCATCGTCTATGTGCCGGAGGAGCGCGGCCGCCACGGCCTGGCGCTGCCGATGCCGATCTACCAGAACATGACGCTGCCGTCGCTGACACGGACCTCGCGCAAAGGTTTCCTGCAGGCGGCGGAAGAATTCGCGCTCGCCCGCAAATATGCCGAGCGGCTGGATCTGCGCGCCGCAGCCCTCTCCGTCCCGGTCGGCACCTTGTCAGGCGGCAACCAGCAGAAGGTCGTCATCGGCAAGTGGCTCGCCACCATGCCCAAGGTCATCATCCTCGACGAGCCGACGAAGGGCATCGACATCGGCTCAAAGGCTGCCGTCCACGGCTTCATCAGCGAGCTTGCCGCAGAGGGCCTCTCGATCATCATGATCTCTTCCGAACTGCCCGAGATCATCGGCATGTCGGACCGGGTGCTGGTGATGAAGGAAGGTCTGTCCGCCGGGCTCTTCGAGCGCGATCAGCTTTCGCCGGAAGCGCTGGTGCGCGCGGCGACCGGAAATGCATGAGGTGATGAGCATGGCCAAACTGATCAAAAAACGCGAGAACCTGCTCTTTGCCATCATCGTGGTAATGATTGCCGTCTTCTCGACGCGGGCCGCCGATTTCGCCACACCGGACAATCTCGCCGGCACCTTCAACGACACCGCGATCCTCATCATCCTGGCGCTTGCCCAGATGACGGTGATCCTGACGAAATCGATCGATCTCTCGGTTGCCGCCAACCTTGCCTTTACCGGCATGGCAATCGCGATGATGAACGCGGCCTTTCCGGGCCTGCCGCTGATCGTGCTGATCCTTGCGGCGGTGGTGATCGGCGCGGCCCTCGGCACCATCAACGGCTTCCTCGTCTGGCGCCTCGAAATCCCGCCGATCGTCGTCACCCTCGGCACCCTCACCATCTATCGCGGCATGGCCTTCGTGCTCTCGGGCGGCGCCTGGGTGAACGCACACCAGATGACGCCGACCTTCCTCGCCGTTCCCCGCACGCCGATCCTCGGCCTGCCGGTGCTGAGCTGGGTTGCGATCGTCATCGTCGCGCTGATGTATATGCTGCTGCGCTACAGCCAATTCGGCCGCGCGGCCTATGCGACCGGCGGCAATCCAACAGCGGCCGTCTATGCCGGCATCGATACCGGCCGGACGAAGTTCCTTGCCTTCGTGCTGTCGGGCGCGCTTGCCGGCCTCTCCAGCTATCTCTGGGTGTCGCGTTACGCGGTCGCCTATGTCGATATCGCCAACGGCTTCGAACTCGACAGCGTCGCGGCCTGCGTCATCGGCGGCATTTCGATTGCCGGCGGCGTCGGCTCGGTCGCCGGCACGGTGCTTGGCGCACTCTTCCTCGGCGTCATCAAGAACGCCCTGCCGGTCATCGGCATTTCGCCCTTCACGCAGATGGCGATCTCCGGCACCGTCATCATTCTCGCCGTCGCCTTCAACGCCCGGCGTGAGCGCAACCGGGGCCGCATCATCCTGCGCGACCGCGCCGCAGCCGAAATCAGAACGGAGGCCGCAGCATGAGCGCCGTTTCACCACAGCCCGAAAAGCGCGTCATCCCGGACCGCCTCGGCACACCCTTCCGCCGCATCGTCGCAAGCTGGGAAGTGCTGCTCTTCGGTGTCGCCGTCCTGATCTTCATCTTCAATTCCCTGGCCTCGCCCTATTTCCTCGATGCCTGGAACCTGTCGGATGCCACCTTCAACTTCACCGAAAAGGCGATGATCGCCTTCGCCATGGCGCTGCTCGTCATCTCGGGCGAAATTGATCTTTCGGTCGCCGCCATCATCGCGCTCGCCTCAACTGCGATGGGCGCGGCAGCACAGGCCGGCGTCGGCACGCCGGGCCTGGTGCTGATCGGCATCGGCACCGGCCTTGCCTGCGGCATCTTCAACGGCGTGCTGGTCTCGGTGCTGAAGCTGCCGTCGATCGTCGTCACCATCGGCACGATGAGCCTGTTCCGCGGCATTTCCTATATCGTGCTCGGCGACCAGGCCTATGGCAAGTATCCGGCCGACTTCGCCTATTTCGGCCAGGGTTATGTCGTCTGGGTGATCTCGTTCGAATTCGTGCTGTTCATCGTGCTCGCGATCCTCTTCGCCATCCTGCTGCATGCGACGAATTTCGGCCGGCAGGTCTATGCGATCGGCAACAACGATTTCGCCGCCCGCTTCTCCGGCATTCCGGTCGAACGCGTCAAATTCATTCTCTTCCTGCTGACCGGCATCATGAGCGGCATTGCTGCCGTTTGCCTGACCTCGCGCCTCGGCTCGACCCGGCCGTCGATCGCGCAGGGCTGGGAACTCGAAGTCGTCACCATGGTCGTTCTCGGCGGCATCTCGATCCTCGGCGGCTCCGGCACGATCGGCGGCGTCGTCATCGCCGCCTTCGTCATGGGCCTCGTCACCTTCGGCCTCGGCCTGTTGAACGTGCCCGGCATCGTCATGTCGATTTTCATCGGCCTGCTTCTGATCATCACCATCGCCATCCCGATCCTCGCCCGCCGCATCAAGCTCATGAGCTCCCGATGACCCTGGAAAAACACGCCTTCAAGATGCAGCTCAATCCCGGCATGGAAGCCGAATACCGCAAGCGGCATGACGAGATCTGGCCGGAACTGGTCGATCTCCTGCATCAGTCGGGCGCCAGCGACTATTCCATCCATCTCGACCGCGAGACCAATACGCTGTTCGGCGTTCTGACGCGGCCAACCGATCACACGATGGCGAGCTTGCCGGACCATCCGGTCATGAAGAAATGGTGGGCTCATATGGCCGATATCATGGCGACCAATCCGGATAATTCGCCCGTTCAAAGCGACCTCGTCACCCTCTTCCATATGCCATGACCGCGAGCTCCTACCGCCGCATCGCCGTCCTGGACATCGGCAAGA
Source organism: Rhizobium sp. L9 (assembly GCF_002531885.1). Lineage (NCBI taxonomy): Bacteria > Pseudomonadati > Pseudomonadota > Alphaproteobacteria > Hyphomicrobiales > Rhizobiaceae > Rhizobium > Rhizobium sp. L9. The sequence continues at coordinate 66,950 of NZ_NWSZ01000025.1, forward strand.
CCAATGCCAAGGTCGTCGTGCTCGACAGCGCGACCGGTGCCGAAATTGCCGTCCTGAAGCGGCCGAACATTGCGATCAAGAAAGGTCCCTACCCGCATTACGACATAGAGGCGCTCTGGGCCTTCGCGCTCGATGCGCTGAAGAGCCTGGCGCGGGAACCGGGTTTCGATGCCATTTCGATTACCACCCACGGCGCCGCAGCCGCACTGCTCGACCGCAATGGCGCGCTCGCCATGCCTGTGATCGATTACGAGCACGAATATCCTGAGGCGATCCGCGATGCCTATACCGCTTTGCGTCCCTCCTTCGCCGAAACCTTCTCGCCGCGCCTGGCGATGGGCCTCAATGTCGGCGCGCAGTTGCACTATCAGAAGAGCGTCTTTCCGCAGCAGTTTGCCGCGGTCGAGACAATTCTCACCTATGCGCAATATTGGGCGGCGCGCTTGACGGGTGTCGCCGCAAATGAACTGACGTCGCTCGGCTGCCATACCGATCTCTGGAATCCGAGAAGCGGCACCTACTCTTCGCTCGTCGACCGGCTCGGCATCCGCGCGCTGATGGCGCCGATCCGCTCGGCCTTCGACGCGCTCGGCCCTGTTCTGCCCGAGGTCGCCGCCGAACTCGGCCTTTCAGCACCTGTCCCGGTCTATTGCGGCATTCACGATTCCAACGCCTCGCTGCTGCCGCACCTCGTCCATCGGGAGGCCCCCTTCGCCGTCGTCTCCACCGGCACCTGGGTCATCAGTTTCGGCGTGGGCGGCGATCTCGATCATCTCGATGCGAACCGCGATACGCTTGCCAATGTCGACGCCTACGGTCGCGCCGTTCCATCGTCGCGCTTCATGGGCGGGCGGGAATTCGAAATGCTTTCGGCCGAGATCGGTCAGGTGGACGACGAAGCCGGCTGGGCAGCGATCGATGCGGTGATCGGCAAGGCCATGATGCTGCTGCCCAACGTCGCCCCAGGCTCCGGACCCTTTCCGGGAAAGGCAGGCCGCTGGGTCGGCGCCGAGGCCGCAAGCCGCGAGAAGCGTTTTGCCGCCGTCTGCCTCTATCTCGCACTGATGACCGACGCATGCCTCGGACTGATCGGCGCCAAGGGTCCTGTCATCGTTGAAGGGCCGTTTGCCCTGAATGAAACCTATCTTAAGCTGCTCGCCGCCCTCACCGGCCGTGTTGTCGTCGCCCATCCAGGCTCCACCGGCACCAGCCAGGGGGCTGCACTTCTGACTGGCATCCGGCCAGTCTCCGGTGCCGAGACACATGTTCCGCCGTCCGAAATTGCCGGGTTGAAGGTCTATCGGGATCGCTGGTTCGCGGAAATGGAATAGGAGCTTTTCCTGTAACGCCCCCTTGTTCCTCACCGGCTTGCGGTTAGTGTGACGCCTCGAAACTCAGGTCGAGGAGACAGCATGACAGAAGCATTCGATCCGCGCGCCCTCGCAGCCAGGCTTTACAGTCTACGGCGGGCCGGCAGACAGGAGGCGACCAGCGCCTTCCTGTCGCCGGCCAATCTCCATCAGGCGATGGAAGCGCAGCACTTTCTCGCCGCGGCCGACGGCATTTCCAGCAATGCATGGAAGGTGACGGTTTCGCCGCAAGGCCACGCCGTCAGCGGTCCGCTGCATCCCTATGCCGAAGCCGTCTCAGGTGCTGAAATCCCCTGGTATCCAGGGCTGAAATTCGAAACCGAGATCGCCGTGCGCCTCGGCAAGGACCTGCCGATCCGCGCGGGCAAGCCGTACAGCCGCGCCGACGTGGTCGAGGCGATCGCCGCCGTCCATCTCGGCGCCGAACTGCTGGTCAGCGCCGTCAGGGAAAGCGGCGGCGTTTCGTTTCTACTGTTCCTCGCCGACCGCCTCGGCAACAGCGGCTACGTGCTCGGCCCGAAGCTGGACAATAGTGCCGTCGACACTGCCGGCGGCACGCCGCTCAAGGTCACCTATGCCGGTCGCACCATCTATGACGGTCCGGCGCGGCATCCAAAGGGTGATGTTCTCACCTGGCTCGCCGATTACGCCAATGATGGGCTGCGCCCTGAAACATCGCTGAAGGCGGGTGCGCTCATCACGACAGGCACGTTGAGCGGCGCGATCGAACTGAGCGAACCCGGCGAGATCGACATCCTGCTCGGCGACAGCAGGCTGAGCTTCTCGGTGTCGCAGGCATGATCTGACTGTAATTTTGGTCTCCGGATTGGTGATTGTCATCCGCTTCCGCCTATTGTAAGTAAACTTGACTATTAATTGAAGGTTTACTCTGGCGCGTGGCCGGAGGCGGAAAATGAAAATGACGTTTCAACCGCGGATGCAGAACAAGATCCAGGGCTTTTCCGTCATGGGCGGCGTGCATCGCCGCCTGTGGAACGGCATCGTCGCCGATGTCTGGGATGTAGAATGCGCCTCTTATGCTGGCGGCTATTATGTCTCACAGGATCCGCGGCTCTTCATCATGCTCGACAAACGCGGACCGGGCAATTCGCGCATCAAGCTTTCGCCGAGAGCGCAAGGCGCCGTTCAGGACACGGAAAAACGGCCGATCTCCTACGTGCCGGCCGGCATGGAAGTCTGGGCCGAGCTGACCGACGTGCACTCGGTGCGCCATCTCGACCTGCATTTCGATGCCGACACCATCAGCCGCCGGTTGACGGAGGATATCGACCCGCGCCGGCTGGAAAGCCCCCAGCTCCTGTTTTCCGATGAACGGGTCCTGGCGCTCGCGCAGCTTGTCGCTGCCGAATGCCTCAATCCGGAGCCGCTGCACGATCTCTATGGCGACGGCCTTGCCTTGGCGTTGATCATCGACGTACTGAAGCTTTCCAGGGCCGTGCCGCGCAAACGCAGCAAACTCGCCGGCTGGCAGCTTCGCCGCGCCACCGACTTCATCGAAGAAAACTGCCTGCGCAATATCCGCCTCGAGGAACTTGCCGACCTGACCGGCCTCTCGCAATCGCATTTCAGCCATGCCTTCAAAGCCTCGACCGGCATCGCTCCCCATCAATGGCAGACCAATGCCCGGCTCGACAAAGCAAAGCGGCTGCTCATCGAGAGCCAATATGCGCTGACGGCCATCGCCGCCGAAACCGGCTTTGCCGATCAGGCGCATTTTACCCGCGTCTTCCGCAAACATGTCGGCACCACGCCGGCAAGCTGGAAGAAGGCTCAAGTTGCCTGACGGCAACGCTCATTGGGCAATTGTTTGCAATGCGGAGAATTGCCCAAGAACGTTCAATTTTCGTCGATCGAGACAAGCCCACCCAATAAAATTGAGTTAGGCACTCATCTTATTCAAGGTTTCGCCGCGTGGTCAGCGTCGCGGCACGAGTGGGGTACAAGACATGCGTGGGCAGACCAGGGGTCCCATCTTCAAGACAAATTTGTTGGCAGGCGTTGCGCTCGCCGGCCTGATGGCGGGCATCGCCTCGGCGCAGGACGCAACCTCGACGGAGCTTGAGCCGATCGTCATCCAGGGCGGCAGCGACACCGCGACCAGTCCGGTCAAAGGTTATGTCGCCAAGAACTCCTCCACCGGCTCCAAGAGCGACACTCCCCTTAATGAAATCCCGCAATCCGTTTCCGTCATCGGCACTGAGGAAATGGAAGACCGCGGCATCACCAACAAGATCGACGAGGCGCTGCTTTATACGCCTGGAGTCACATCGCAGCCCTTCGGCAACGACGGCGATACGGACTGGTTCTACATCCGCGGCTTCGACGCGACGCAGACTGGCGTCTTCTTCGACAATCTGACACTCTTCAGCTACGGCTTCGGAGGCTTCCAGCTCGATCCCTTCATGCTGGAGCGCGTCGAGGTGCTCAAGGGTCCCGCCTCCGTACTTTACGGCGGATCAAACCCCGGCGGCATCGTCAACCTCGTTCGCAAGCGCCCGCTCGACGAGCCGCTCTTCTATACGGAGATCGGCATCAACAGCAACGGCAACGCCTTCACCGGTTTCGATGTCTCCGACAAGATCGGCTCCAGCGGAACGATGAGCTATCGCATCACCGGCAAGGTCGCCAGCGGCGACAACTATTCGGATTTTTCCGAGGATCTGCGCGGCTTCATCATGCCGCAGCTGACGATTTCGCCGGATGACAGCACGAGCTTCACCGTCTGGGGCTATCTCGCCGGCCTCGACCAGGTCCATACCGGCAACGGCTTCTTCCCCTATGTCGGCACGGTCGAGGACGCGCCTTTCGGCAAGATCGATCGCGACGCCTTCTATGGCGAGCCTGACATCGATGACGGCAGCTATGTACAGAAGATGTTCGGCTACGAATTCGAGCATGAATTCGACAATGGCATCAAGTTCTCCCAGAACACCCGCTACGGCCGGCTCGACAAGCATGAAGTCGGGCCCTACCTCAACGGCTGGGTCGGCGGCGTGCCGACAGGACCGGATTATCAGCTGGCGCGCATCGGCTTCGAAGGCCGCTCAGGCGTCGATAGCTTCTCGATCGATAACCGGCTCGAAGGCGAGGCCGAAATCGGCGGCACCACGCATAACCTGCTCGTCGGGCTCGATTATACCTATTACCGCCTCGACAATTGGCAGGCCTGCTGCGGCTCCAATCCGATCAGCGCCACCGATCCCGTCTACGGCACGGCGCAAGGTGCCAATTTTGTCTATGCCGACAATGTCATCACCAAGAACCAGATCGGCGTCTATGCCCAGGACCGTATCCATTTCGGTGATGGCTGGCTGCTGACGCTCAACGGTCGCTACGATTATGTCGACATCAACCAGGATGCCGTGATCGGCACGACCTACAGCACCAACGACAGCGCCGTCAGCGGCCGTATCGGCCTTGCCTATGAATTCGACAATGGCCTGACGCCCTATGTCAGCGCCGGTACCTTCTTCAATCCGCTGATCGGCACAGGCGTCTCGGGCGCGCTGAAGCCGGAGGAAGGCGAACAATTCGAAGGCGGCATCAAATATGAGCCGAGCTTCTTCGACGGCTCGCTGACCGCATCGGTCTTCCACATCACCAAGCGCAACAACACGGTCACCAATCCCGTGACCTTCGCCCAAAGCCAGCTCGGCGAGGTCGTTTCGCGCGGCGCCGAACTCGAAGGCAAGGTCAATATCAACGAGAACTGGAAGGTTCTGGCCTCGCTTGCCTATACGGACATGGAAGTAATGGAAAACGAGGCCAATCCGGCTCTCGTCGGCAATTCGCCCTACATCGTGCCGAAGGTGACCGCCTCCCTGTGGATCGACTATACGCTGACGACAGGTGCCTTCGAGGGCATGAGCTTCGGCGCGGGTGTGCGCCATCAGGGCTGGTCCTGGGCCGATGAAGCCAATACCCAGAAGGTGCCGGCCGCCACCCTCGTCGACGCCGCGATCCGCTACGACAGGCAAGACTGGGGCGCCTCGCTCAACGTCACGAACCTCTTCGACAAGGAATATGTCAAGGGTTGCAGCGCGCTGACCGTCTGCGGTTACGGCGATGCCCGCACCGTCACCTTCAAGCTCAGCAGGAAGTGGTAAGTTGACAATCTGAGTTTAGTTTTGCAGGAACCTGCTGGAGAAGGGAGGGCTTGTCCTCCCGGTCCCATTGCAGCGCCGAACCTGGAGCAGACCATGCCTTCGCCTTTCCTTGCCCTGTCAGGAATAGACTATGCCATCGGGCCGAAATCCATCCTCTCCGGCATTGACGTGACGCTCGAGCGCGGCCGCATTTACGGACTGGTGGGTCCAAACGGTTCCGGCAAGAGCACGCTTCTGAAGATCATCGCCCGCCAGATCACGCCAAAATCCGGCGCCGTCTCCTTCGGCGGCAAGCCGGCAAGCGACTGGGGCGCCCGGGAATTTGCCCGCCACGTCGCCTATATGCCTCAATTCACGCCGGCGACCGACGGGATGAGCGTTCGCGAACTGATCGCCCTCGGCCGTTTCCCCTGGCATGGCACGCTCGGCCGCTTCACCGCCACCGACCGCAGGATGGTCGAGGAGGCGATCGTCCGCACCGAGCTCGAAGATTTTGCCGATCGCCTCGTCAACGCCATGTCCGGCGGCGAGCGGCAACGCGCCTGGATCGCCATGATGCTTGCTCAGGACGCCCGTTGCCTGCTGCTCGACGAACCGACTTCGGCGCTCGATCTCGCCCATCAGGCGAGCGTGCTATCGCTCGTGCAGGGGCTCAGCCACGAGCGCGGGCTGACCGTCGTCATCGTGCTGCACGATATCAATCTTGCCGCGCGCTACTGCGACGCGATCATCGCGCTCAATCGCGGCCGGATCACCGCCGAGGGCACGCCCGCCGAGATCATGCAGGCCGACAAGCTGCAATCGATCTTCGGCGTCGGCATGGGCGTCTTCCCGCATCCGGTTCGAAACGAGCCGGTAAGCTATCTGTTGTAGGTCATGGCTTTTCTGGCCTACTTCTCCCGCAGGCAGTTTCTGGCCGGTGCGGCGGCCTCGCTCTCCGCTCCCGCGTTGTCGCGGGCGGCGGGGAGCGGACGCGTCGCGACGCTCGACTGGGCGCTGCTCGAAACCCTGCTGGCAATCGGCGCCAACGTCGTTGCGGCAACGGAGCTGCGGCAATTCCGCGAGGCGGCCGTCACGCCTAAAGTACCTGCTACGGTATCTGATCTGGGTTTGCGCGGCACGCCGAATTTCGAGGTGCTGCGGCTTGCGCGGCCGGACCTGATCTTCAATTCGAATTTCTATGCCTGGGCGGATGAGCGCATGCGCGCGGTCGCGCCTGTTGAAAGTCATGCGATCTACAAGCCGGGCGAAAGCCCCTTTGTGCTGGCCGAGCAAGTCACGCTTGCGATCGGCGAGCGCCTGCAGCTTGCCGCTGCCAAAGAGCTGACCGAGGAGCTTTCCGCAAGGCTCGATCGGTATAGGTCTCTCTTTGCCGCCGGCGACGGACGCCCGGTCATCCCGATCAATCTCGGCGATACCAGGCATTTCCGCGTCTTCGGCTCCGACAGCATGTTCGGCGAGGTGCTGAAACGCGTCGGCCTCACCAATGCCTGGCAGGGCGCGACCAGCTACTCCGCCGCAGCCCCCATCGGCATCGAGGCCTTGGCATCGATACCCGACGCCTGGATCATCATGATCCCGCCGCATCCGGCCGACGCGATCGCCACACTCTCCGCCAGCAGCTTCTGGAACGCGCTGCCGGCCGTGCGCGAGAAGCGGGTGCTGACGCTCGGCGCGGTTAACCCCTATGGCGCGCTGCCGGCGGCCAGCCGCTTTGCCGATCTGTTGGCGGAGGGGCTTAGCCATGCATGGAATGGTTAGCCGCGCCAGGCCGTCGCGAAGCGCGAGCATGCCGGTTCCCGGGCTGATCCTGGCCGCACTTTGCATTGCTGCCTTTGCGCTCCTCGTCGTGACGCGTCCCGAGGTTCCGCACGGCGATGCCGGCGCAGCCATGCTGAACAGCGTGTTGCTCTGGGATGGCATCATGCCCCGCGCCGTGCTGGCCCTGATCACCGGCGCCGCCCTCGGCCTTTCCGGCACTTTGCTGCAGCGTGTCCTGCGCAATCCGATCGCCGATGCCTCCACGCTTGGCATCGCCTCCGGCGCGGAACTGGCGATGACGGCGACCATGAGCGTCTCGCCCCTGCTCATCGGATTGTCGCGCGAGGTGGCGGCCTTTGGCGGGGGGCTTGCGGCTGTCACCATCGTCCTGGCTTTGAGCTGGCGGCGCGGGCTTGATCCGGTAAGCGTGGCGCTTTCCGGCATGATCGTCAGCCTTATCGCCTCGGCCCTCAGCGTCACGCTGATCCTGGCGCGCGGCGAATATGCCATGTCGATCTATATCTGGGGCGCCGGCTCGCTCAGCCAGCAGGATTGGAACGGCGTCGTCTCGCTCGGCCCCCGGCTTGTCCTCGGCTTCATCGCGGCCCTGCTGCTGGTTCGGCCGCTCCGCATCCTCGCGCTCGACGACGGCGGCGCTCGAAGCCTCGGCCTTGCCCTGCACTCCACTCGCCTCGCGATCGTCGCCCTCGCCGTCTGGCTCGCCGCCTCGGTGACATCAGAGGTCGGCATAATCGGTTTCCTTGGCCTCGCTGCCCCGGCAATCGCAAGGCTTGCCGGGGCGCGCGGCACAGACAGGCTGATCGTGACGGCACCGTTGACCGGCGCCGGACTGCTCTTCCTGACCGATTGCCTTACCCAAATCCTCGGCCCCGGCTTCACCGATCTCGTGCCGACGGGGGCGGCGACCGCCCTGCTCGGCGGGCCACTGCTGCTCTTCCTGCTGCCGCGCATCCACTCCGTTTCAGTCGTTGCCGCCCGGCCGGCCGAAGCCTCAAAGAGGCTGGCAAAGCCGCTTCAAACCCTAGCCATCCTCTTGATTGCGCTCGCCCTGCTGTTTGCCCTCGTCCTCACCGTCGGCCACGCCGATGACGGCTGGCATGTCGCGACCGGCGCACTCCTCATCGACCTCCTGCCCTTCCGCCTGCCGCGGACGACCGTAGCGGCGGCAGGCGCCATGCTGGCGGCGGCAGGCTTCCTCATGCAGCGCATGACAGGCAATCCGATTGCGAGCCCGGAGGTCCTCGGGGTCAGCGGCGGCGCCGGCGCGGGCCTGACGGTGGCGCTCTTCCTCTTCGGTTTTCCCTCGCCTGCCATCATGCTGATTGCAATGGCGATCGGCGCGCTGGCCGCCTTCATCGCCATGATCACCATCTCAGCGTGCGCGCAATTCTCGCCGGAACGCATGTTGCTGGCGGGCGTCGGCATCAGCGCCTTCGCGATGGCGGTCGTAACGATGGTGCTCGCCCAGGGTGACATGCGCGGCTATATCCTGCTCACCTGGCTTTCCGGCTCGACCAACCGCGCCGGCGCCTTCGAAGCCTGGACAGCCGTCATCTCGCTGGTCGCGCTGACCGCGCCGCTGCCTTTCCTCAGCCGCTGGCTGACGATCCTGCCGCTCGGAACCGGCTTGAGCCGCGCCGTCGGCCTTCCCGTCGGAGCGAGCCGTCTGGTGCTCGCCATCTTCGCTGCGCTGATGACGGCGATCGCCTCGTTCCTGGTCGGGCCGCTCAGCCTCACCGGCCTGATTGCGCCGCATCTGGCGCGCCTGGCCGGCTTCCGCGCACCGGGCCACCAACTTGCGGCGAGCCTGATCTTCGGCGCCGGCGTGCTGACGGCGGCGGATTGGCTGTCGCGCGTCGTCATCTACCCCTATCAGGTGCCGGTCGGCCTCTTCGCCGCCCTGATCGGCGGCCCCTATCTGATCTGGCTGCTGTCGCGTCGGAGCGCGGGAGAATAGCGCGCAGCGCTCACGGCTTTTCGCGGAACATCTCGATAATGGCGGAAAAATCCCTGCCGCCATTGCCCTGCTTGTCGAAGAGCGCATAAAGCTGAGCCGCTTCCGCACCGAGCGGCGTCGAGGCGCCGCTTGCGAGCGCCGCCTCCTGCGAGAGCCTCAGATCCTTCAGCATCAGCGCCGCGGCAAAGCCCGGCTTGTAATCGTTATTGGCCGGCGATGTCGGGACCGGCCCGGGCACCGGGCAATAGGTGTTGATCGACCAGCACTGTCCCGATGAGGTCGAGGCGACGTCGAACAGGGCCTGGTGCGAGAGGCCGAGTTTTTCGGCCAGCACGAAGGCTTCGCAGACGCCGACCATCGAAATGCCGAGGATCATATTGTTGCAGATCTTCGCCGCCTGGCCGGCACCCGCCTCGCCGCAATGAACGATCTTCTTGCCCATCGCCTCGAGGATCGGTTTCGCCCGCGCGAAGGCTTCGTCCGAGCCGCCCGCCATGAACGTCAGCGTGCCCGCGCTCGCCCCACCCGTACCGCCGGAGACCGGCGCGTCGAGCGACAGGCAGCCTGCGGCCTTGGCCATCTCATGCGCCTTGCGGCTGCTTTCCACATCGATTGTGGAGCAATCGATGACCAGCGTGCCCTGCGCAGCGGTCTGCAGGATGTCGGTCCACGCCGTCAGCACATGCCGGCCCTGCGGCAGCATCGTGATGATGATCTCCGCGTCCTTGACCGCTTGGCTGGCATTGCTTGCCGGCTTGACGCCGCTTGCCTCGGCCGCCTTCAGCACCGAAGCAGCGAGATCGAAGCCAAGGACCTCGTGGCCTGCCTTGACGAGATTGGCCGCCATCGGGCCGCCCATATTGCCGAGGCCGATGAATGCAATCTTTGCCATGGTCTTCTCCTATCGATTGTCTTCGAGGATCATCGCCGCCGCCTTTTCGGCGATCATGATGGTCGGCGAATTGGTGTTGCCCGAGGTGATCGACGGCATCACCGAGGCGTCGGCGATCCTGAGCTTGCCGAGCGCCCTTAGTTTCAGCCTGGGATCCACGACGCTGTCCCGGTCGGCGCCCATACGGCAGGTACCAACCGGATGAAAGATCGTCGTGCCGATATCGCCCGCCGCCCGCTCCAGATCGGCCTCCGTCTGGTAGTTCGGCCCGGGCTTGAATTCTTCCGGCCTAAAACGGGCGAAGGACGGCTGCGCCACGATCCTGCGCGTCAACCGTATTGAACGGACAGCTATGTCACGGTCGCGCTGCGTCGAGAGGTACTTCGGGCTGATGGTCGGCTGGGTGGCGAAATCCGGGCTCGACAGGTGCACCGAACCGCGGCTTTCGGGCCTCAGATTGCAGACGCTGGCGGTGATCGCCGGGAAAGGATGGACCGGATCGCCGAACTTCTCCAGCGACACCGGCTGCACATGATATTGCAGATCCGGCGTTTCCCGGTCCGGGCCTGACCGGGTGAAGATGCCGAGCTGGCTCGGCGCCATCGCCATCGGGCCGGAGCGGCGGACGAGATATTCGAGCCCGATCGCTGCCTTGCCGATCAGCTTCGTCGCCTTCTCATTCAGCGTCGGAACCCCGGTCACCTTGTAGGCGAGGCGCAGTTGCAAATGATCCTGCAGGTTCTCGCCGACCGCCTTTACCTCGGTGACCACATCGACACCCGCCTGCCGCAGAACTTCGCCCCTGCCAACGCCCGATAGCTCGAGAATATGCGGCGAACCGATCGAGCCGGCCGAAAGCACTGTCTCTTTCGCCGCGTAGGCACGCTTGGCCACGCCTTGATGCTGAAATTCTACACCGGAGACCGCCCCCTCCTCGACCAGCAGCCGCCGCACCTGCGCCTTGGTCAGGACCGTCAGGTTGGAGCGCCGCATTGCCGGGCGCAGAAAGGCCTTCGACGTATTCCAGCGAATGCCGGAGCGCTGGTTGACGTCGAAATAGCCGGAGCCTTCGTTGTTGCCGCGGTTGAAATCCTCTGTCTCCGGAATGCCGGCTTCCCTCGCCGCCTGCTGGAAAGCGTCGAGCACGGCCCAGCGCACACGCGCCTTCTCGATGCGCCATTCGCCGCCAGCCCCATGCATCTCGTCTTCGCCGCGGTAAAAATCCTCTGACTTGCGGAAGAAGGGCAGAACATCGTCCCATCCCCAGCCGGTGCAGCCCATCTGCCGCCAGAGATCGTAATCGCGCGCCTGGCCGCGCATATAGATCATGCCATTGATCGACGAGCAGCCGCCGAGCACCTTGCCGCGGGGATAACTCAGCGACCGGCCGTTCAGCCCCACTTCCGGCGCCGTGGTGAAACACCAGTCGGTGCGCGGATTGTTGATGCAATAGAGATAGCCGACGGGGATATGGATCCAGTGGTAGTTGTCGCTGCCGCCGGCTTCCAATAGCAGCACGCGGCTCCTGCCGTCGGCGGATAGACGATTGGCGAGCACGCAACCTGCGCTGCCTGCCCCGATGATGATGTAGTCGTAACGATCCATGTGCGCCCTGCACGAAATTCCAATGCCTGCCGCTTCCGCCGTCCGCTGCGGAAGAGGAGCTAGCGGCGATAGACGAAGCCCAGCTTCCGGCCCAGTCGCGAAGCGTAGAATTCGCCGATAATGCCGCGGCGGAAGATCAGCACGCAGACCATGAAGACGACGCCGGTGATGATCGTGACCGGGAATTCCGAGGTGGCGAGGTAGTTTTCCAGCGCCACCACCAACCCAGCACCGAAAAGCGGGCCGATCAACGTGCCGATACCGCCGAGCAGTGTCATCAGGATCACCTCGCCCGACATCTGCCAGGCGACGTCGGTGAGCGTCGCGAACTGGAAGACGATCGATTTCACCGCGCCCGCCAGCCCGGCCAGCGCCGCCGACATGACGAAAGCGCCGAGCTTGTAGCGCGCAACCGAATAGCCGAGCGAGATCGCCCTTTGCTCGTTTTCGCGGATCGATTTCAGGATCATGCCGAAGGGCGAATTGATGAAACGCCAGATAATCAGCACGCCGATAATGAACACGGCGAGCACGAAATAATACATGTTGGTCGAGCTGTTGAGATCGATGACGCCGAAGAGATGGCCGCGCGGCACCGACTGGATGCCGTCTTCGCCCTCGGTGAACTTCGCCTGCAGGCAGAAGAAGAAAAACATCTGCGACAGCGCCAGCGTGATCATCGCGAAATAGATGCCCTGGCGGCGGATGGCGAAGAAACCCATGACGAGGCCGAGAAAGGCCGCCCCCGCTACTCCGATCAGAATGCCGAGCTCCGGCGGCAGGCCCCATGATTTCACCGTATAGGCGGTGAAATAGGCCGCACCGCCGAAGAAGCTGGCATGGCCGAAGGAGAGTAGGCCGGTATAGCCGAGCAGCAGGTTGAAGGCGCAGGCAAACAGCGCGAAGCACAGGAGCTTCATCAGGAAGATCGGATAGAAGAAGAACGGCGCCAGCAGCAGGAGCAGCAGTCCCACGAGAAGGAAGCCGGCCTGGACCGAAAGGGCGGTCCGGCTTTTTTCCGTTCGGATGGTTTCGGTGATGTCAGCCATGTCAAGCATCCCGGCCGAAGAGGCCCGCGGGCCTGATGAGAAGCACGATCGCCATGATGACGAAGATCACGATGTTGGAAGCCTCGGGATAGAAAACTTTGGTTAGGCCCTCGGCGATGCCAAGCACATAACCGGTGATGATCGCGCCCATGATCGATCCCATGCCGCCGACGACGACCACGGCGAAGACGACGATGATCATATTCGAGCCCATCAGCGGCGAGACCTGGTAGATCGGTGCGGCCAGCACGCCCGCAAAGGCTGCAAGTCCGGCGCCAAGCGCATAAGTGAGCGTCAGCAGCACTGGCACGTTCACACCGAAGACCTGCACCAGGACGGAATTTTCGGTGGCGGCGCGAAGATAGGCCCCGAGTTTGGTCTTCTCGATCAGAAGCCATGTGCCGAGACAGGCGACGAGCGAGACGACGACCACCCAGCCGCGATAGATCGGCAGGAACATGAAGCCGAGATTGGCGCCGCCGGCAAGGGCTGGGGGCGTCGCATAGGGCTGGCCGGACGAGCCATAGAGATAGCGGAAGGTGCCCTCGACGACGAGCGCCAGCCCGAAAGTGAAAAGCAGGCCGTAGAGCGGATCGAGATCGTAGAGCCGGCGCAGGAACAGCCGCTCGATGATCGCGCCGGCGAGTCCGACGATGATGGGCGCCAGGATCAGCGACGGCCAGTAGCCGATGCCGGCATAAGTCAACAACAGATAGGCGACGAAGGCGCCGAGCATATATTGGGCGCCATGGGCGAAGTTGATCACCCTTAGAAGGCCGAAAATGATCGCGAGGCCGAGGCTGAGCAGCGCATAAAACGAGCCGTTGATCAGGCCGATCAGAAGCTGGCCGAGCAGCGCCTGCAGGGGAATGCCGAAGATCATCGTCATCTGGTCACACTCCCAGAACCTTGTGCAGCGTATCCATGCGCTGCGGCAGTTCGCCGACCGGGAATTCCGACACCATCTGCCCATGATCCATCAGATAGAAGCGATCGGCAATACGGCTGGCGAAGCGGAAGTTCTGCTCGACCAGCAGGATCGTCATGCCGTGCTCCTTGAGTTTCTTCAGCACCTCGCCGATGCGCTGGACGATGACCGGAGCAAGCCCTTCCGTCGGTTCGTCGAGGATCAGCAGCCGCACACCGGTGCGCAGGATACGCGCGATCGCCAGCATCTGCTGCTCGCCGCCTGATAGTTTGGTGCCCGGGCTGCCGCGGCGCTCGTAGAGATTGGGGAAGAGCTCGTAGATCTCCTCGAGCGTCATGCCACCGCTAGCAACGACCGGCGGCAGCAGCAGATTTTCCGAAACGGTGAGCGTCGAAAAGATACCGCGCTCCTCCGGCACGAAGCCCATGCCGCGATGCGCCGTCTTGTGCAGCGGCACATGCATCATGTCGCTGCCGGCAAAGCTGATCCTTCCCTTGCGGGTTCGCACGATGCCGGTGATGGTGCGCAGCGTCGTCGTCTTGCCGACGCCGTTGCGACCGAGAATGGTGATCGTCTCGCCCTCGCCAACATGCATGTCGACGCCGTGCAATATATGGCTTTCGCCGTACCAGGCGTTAAGGCCCTGAACTTCGAGGAGAGCGGCCATCAGTGCTCCTCCGTGCCCATGTAGGCCTCGCGCACGCGCTCATCCTGACTGACCGTGGCATAATCGCCCTCGGCAAGGATCTCGCCGCGCTGCAGCACGGTGACTTGCTGGCAGATATTGGCGACGACGGAAAGATTGTGCTCGACCATCAGCACCGCCCGATCGCGGGCAACATCGCGGATGATCGCCGAGACGACGCCGACATCCTCATGCCCCATGCCGGCCATCGGCTCGTCGAGTAGCAGCACTTTCGGCTCCAGCGCCAGCGTCGTGGCGATCTCCAGCACGCGCTTGCGGCCATAGGAAAGATCGGCGGCGAAATGGTCGCGCTCCTTGGAAAGGCCGACGCTCGCAAGCAGCTGTTCGGCGCGCTCGTTCAGCCGGTCGAGCGCCGACAGTGGCCGCCAGAACTGCGTCGACAGATGGTTCGGCCGCTGCAGCGCCACGCGCACATTGTCGAGGACCGAGAGATGCGGGAAGACCGCCGAGATCTGGAAGGAGCGCACCAGCCCCATGCGCGCCACCCTGTCGGGCGGCGTGTCGGTTATATCGGTATCCAACAGGGTGATGGTGCCAGCCGTTGGCTGCAGGAACTTCGTCAGCAAGTTGAACACCGTGGTCTTGCCGGCGCCGTTCGGGCCGATCAGCGCATGCACGCTTGCGTCGTGCACGTCGAGATCGACATTCTTGACGGCCGTGAAGCCGCCGAAATCGCGGCGCAGGCCGCGGGCGGACAATACCACCCGCGGCTTTGCCTGAGTTTCAATCGCGGAAACCGCCATCGTGCTCACTTCACCAGATCGCAGCCGCTCTTAGCGGGATCGATGTAGGCTTCCTTGCCGGGAATGGTCGCGAGAACGTTGAAGTAGTCCCACGGCTCCTTGCTGTCGGCGGGCTTCTTGACCTGCAGGAGATACATGTCGTGAATCATGCGGCCGTTGGCGCCGACCGTGCCGCCGCGGCCGAAGACGTCGTCAACAGGCATTTGATGCAGCTCTTTGGCGACGGCTTCCGTCTCGTCGGTGCCGGCTTTCTGCACCGCCTTCAGATACTGCGTCACCGCCGAATAGGTGCCGGTATGGACCATGTTCGGCATCTTGCCGGTGCGGTCGAAGAACTTCTTGGCGAAGGCGCGGCTTTCGTCGTCGCGGTTCCAGTAAAAGCCCTCTGTCAGCGTCAGCCCCTGCGCCGCCTCAAGGCCGAGACCATGGACTTCGGCGAGTGTGAAGAGCAGCGCCGCCAGATGCTGGCCACCCTGGGTGATGCCGAACTCGGCCGCCTGCTTGATGGCGTTCGAAGTATCCAGGCCGGCATTGGCAAGACCGATCACCTTGGCGCCGGATGATTGCGCCTGCAGCAGGAAGGAGGAGAAGTCCTGGCTCGACAGCGGATGGCGAACGGCGCCGACGACCGTGCCGCCGCTCGCTTTCACAAAGTCGGTTGTCTGCTGCTCCAGCGAGTAACCGAAGGCGTAGTCTGCGGTCAGGAAGAACCAGCTGTCGCCGCCCTGCTTGACGAGCGCACCGCCGGTGCCGACAGCGAGCGCGTGGGTGTCATAGGCCCAGTGGAAGCCGTAGGGCGAACAGGCCTTGCCGGTGAGATCGGTCGTCGCAGCGCCGGTCACGATATCGATCTTCTTCTTCTCCTTGGCGATCGCCTGCACGGCGAGAGCTACGGACGAGGTCGTCAGTTCCATGATCGCATCCACCTGCTCGGTGTCATACCATTGGCGGGCGATGTTGGAGGCGATATCCGGTTTGTTCTGGTGGTCGGCATCGACGATCTCGATCGGAACGCCGAGCACCTTGCCGCCGAAATCCTCGACCGCCATCTTGGCCGCCTCGACGGAAGACTTGCCGCCGAAGTCGGCATAGACGCCCGATTGGTCGTTCAGGATGCCGATCTTGACCTTGCCGTCGGTCGCGCTCTGCGCGAGCACCGCTGTGCTGCTCGCAAGCAGAAATGCAACTGATGCAACGAGATTCTTACGCATATTCTCTCCTCCCAGAGATGAGCCAGATTGCGGGTCTGTTCAGATTTGGCCAGCCGCACTCCTCAGAGCGGCCGAGCCTTGGCCTACGATCACGGAAATTCCGCATTGAAGCAACGGGTGGTTTACAACTAATTCCAAACAGTATCTGTTCGTTTTTGAACAGATGGGACGGCGATGACCAATCCACCGCAGTTTACTTGGGATGATCTTCAGTTTTTTCTAGCGGTCGCCCGTACCGGACAGCTCTCGACGGCGGCCCGGCAGTTGCGCTCCAGCCATGCCACCGTTTCGCGACGTATCGACCGGCTGGAATTTACCCTCAAGGTCAAGCTGTTCGAGCGCAATCCGCGCGGTTACGTGCTGACTGCGATGGGCACGCGTTTCATCGAGACGGCCGAGCGAATGGAGCAGGAGACCGAGCGGCTGCGCGCCGACCTTGCCGATGGCTCGATGGCGCAGCGCGGCCTGGTGCGCCTCAGCGCGCCCGAGGGCTTTGCCAATTTCTTCTTCGCCACCGTGCTGCCGCGCTTTGCCGCCCAGCATCCGCATCTTTCGCTCGAGCTGGTGACAATCCAGCAGATCATGTCGCTGTCGCGCAAGGAGGCCGATCTTTCCGTTGTGCTCGACGAGCCGAAAGGCGGGCCTTATTACGCTGAAAAGCTGACCGACTATCACCTGCAGATCTACGGCTCGCGCGACTACCTGGCAAAGGCGCCTGATATCACCAGCCGCGAAGATCTGCTTCAGCATCCCTTCGTTAGCTATATCGAGGAAATGATTTTTGCGCCGGGGCTGGATTATCTCAGCGATGTGCATCCGCGCATCAAACCGCAGTTCCAGAGCTCCAGCATTTTCGCGCAGCTCACCGCCACCCGAAACGGCCTCGGCCTATGCATCCTGCCCTATTTCTTCGCCAGCCGCTATCCCGAACTCGTGCGCGTGCTGCCCGAGGAGATCGACCTCAAGCGCCATTACTGGATTACCTGCCATCGCGACCTGAAACAGGCGCCGCGTGTGCGGGCCGTTATCGACTTTCTGCGAGAGGCCGTGCGCGGCGAAGATGCGCGCTTCGTGCCGCCTTTTGTCGCCAACGCCCCGCGCCAACCAGAATCCGAAACGTGATTACTTGAGAAACTCTGCCCGGTGCGGCGTGAAGGTATCGATCAGCCGGCCCTTTTCCAGTGCCTTGACGCCATGGACGAGATTGGGCGGCACGATGAAGCTGCCACCCTGCCGCAGCAGTTCAGTGCGGCCATCGATCGTCACCTCGAAGCTGCCTTCGGCGACATAGCTTGCCTGGATGTGCGGATGCGAATGGGCTGCACCCACGGCGCCGCTTTCGAACGCCACTTCCACCATCATCATCTCGGGCAGATAGGTCATGATGCGCCTGGTGACGCCGGGCTCCGGATTGACCCATTGGGCACCTTCGGCCGATACGAACAGATCGCTTGACGACATTTCCGCCTCCTCATTCCAGAATCGAACGCGGGCAAAGTGGATCATGCCGCGGCGTTTGAAAAGATGGCGCGGCTCGTCTTTTAGACGCGAGCGCCCGCTGTTGACGCGATCGGCCGGGGGGTCTATGGCCAGTTTGAAGGCAAGCCTGATGAATGGTGAGGAGACGCCGCCATGCAGCATACGCGCGAGGTTTTCGACTGGGCCGACCCATTCCGCCTGGTGGAGCAGCTGACCAATGAGGAGCGCATGGTGCAGGATACCGCCCATGCCTATGCGCAGCAAAAGCTCACTCCCCGTGTTCTCGACGCCTTTCGCAATGAAAAGACCGATCCAGCCATCTTCCGCGAAATGGGCGAACTCGGCCTGCTCGGCCCGACGATTTCGCCCGATTATGGAGGCGCCGGCTTGGGTTATGTGGCCTACGGCCTGATCGCGCGCGAGGTCGAAAGGGTCGACAGCGGCTACCGTTCGATGATGAGCGTGCAGTCCTCGCTGGTCATGGTGCCGATCGAAACCTTCGGCTCAGAGGCACAGAAACTAAAATACCTGCCGAAGCTAGCGACCGGCGAATGGATCGGCTGCTTCGGCTTGACCGAGCCGGATCATGGCTCCGACCCCGGCTCGATGGCGACACGCGCCAAGAAGGTCGACGGCGGCTACAGCCTGACCGGCTCGAAGACCTGGATCTCGAATGCGCCGATCGCCGATGTCTTCGTCGTCTGGGCAAAGACCGAGGACGGCCTCATCCGTGGTTTCATCCTCGAAAAGGGCTGGAAAGGGCTTTCCGCGCCGGCCATCCATGGCAAGGTCGGCTTGCGCGCCTCGATCACGGGCGAAGTGGTGATGGATGGGGTCTTCGTGCCCGAGGAAAACCTGCTGCCCGGCGTCACCGGCCTCAAGGGGCCGTTCACCTGCCTCAACTCGGCCCGCTTCGGCATTGCATGGGGCGCACTTGGTGCGGCCGAGGATTGTTATGCCAGAGCCCGGCAATACACGCTGGAGCGCAAGCAGTTCGGCCGGCCGCTCGCTGCCAACCAGCTGATCCAGAAGAAACTCGCCGACATGGCGGCGGAAATCGCGCTCGGCCTTCAGGGCTGCCTGCGGCTCGGCCGGATGAAGGAGGAAGGCCATCCGCCGGTGGAGCTGACCTCGATCCTCAAGCGCAACAGCTGCGGCAAGGCGCTGGAGATCGCGCGTGCTTCCCGCGACATGCTCGGCGGCAACGGCATCTCCGACGAATTCGGCATCGCCCGCCATCTCGTTAACCTCGAAGTGGTCAACACCTATGAGGGCACGCACGACATCCACGCGCTGATCATTGGTCGGGCAATTACCGGCATCGCCGCCTTTGCGAACTAAGTTGCCCGCGCTGGCGAATTGCCACGCGCCTGACAATGTGCGACCTTCCCTGGCTGCGGCACACGGCCGGCAATGAGGGGATCGCGCATGTTTCTGCTTCTTGCATTGCTGATCGGTGTCATCTCTGGCCTTCGCGCCATGACGGCGCCGGCCGCCGTCGCCTGGGGCGCGGCGCTCGGCTGGTTCGACGTGTCGCAGACGCCGCTTGCCTTCATGGGCTACCGGTGGACGCCTTGGATTTTCACCCTTCTCGCGATCGTTGAACTCATCACCGACCAGCTGCCGTCGACGCCGTCGCGCAAGGTACCGGTGCAGTTCTCCGCCCGCATCGTCACCGGAGCACTTGCCGGCGCCACCATCGGCGCGGCGAGCAGCCTGCTCTTCGGCGGGCTGATCGCCGGGGTGATCGGCGCCGTCATCGGCACCTATGGCGGCGCCGCGCTGCGCGCCAGGCTTGCCGCCGCCTTCGGCAAGGATCTGCCGGCCGCCCTCATCGAGGATGCCGTTGCCGTTGTCGGCGCTCTATTAATCGTGGGAGCCGTGTCATGAAGAGCTTCGACGCCATCGTTATCGGCGCCGGCCAGGCCGGCCCGTTCCTCGCCGCCCGCATGGTCGAAAAGGGCATGAAGGTAGCGCTGATCGAACGCAAATTTCTGGGCGGCACCTGCGTCAATGCCGGCTGCATGCCGACCAAGACGCTGGTCGCCAGCGCCCGCGCTGCCCATGTCGCAAGAAGTGGCGCCGCCTACGGTGTCAATATCCCAGGCGAAATCGCTATCGATATGAAGGTGGTGAGAGCCCGGGCGGAAACCGTGACGATGAATGCCCGCAACGGCCTGATCGGCTGGTTTGACAGCATGGAGGGCATGCGCGTGATCTACGGCCATGCCCGTTTCGAGGATGCAAAGACCATCCGCGTCAATGGCGAGACGCTGACGGCGCCGCGCATTTTCCTCAATGTCGGCGCGCGGCCCGTCATCCCCGAACTGCCGGGCATCGACGATATCGATTACCTCACCAGCACGTCGATCATCCATCTCGATACGCTGCCGCGGCACCTTGCGGTGATCGGCGGCAGCTATATCGGTTTGGAATTCGCGCAGATGTATCGCCGCTTCGGCGCCGAAGTCAGCGTCATCGAGCACGGCCCGAAACTCGCGTCGCGCGAGGACGAGGATATATCGGACGCGATCGCCGATATATTGCGCTCCGAAGGCATCGAGGTTCATACCGATGCCGGCGACATCGCCTTTGTCCGAAACGGAAGCGGAGTGAGCGTCACCGCCGGCGCGGCGAAGATTGAAGCAAGCCATGTTCTGATCGCCACCGGCCGCCAACCGAATACCGACGACCTCGGCCTCGATGCCGCCGGCGTGGCGACGGATAAGCGCGGCTACATCACCGTCGACGACAAGCTTGCCACCAATGTCGAAGGTATCTTTGCGCTCGGCGATTGCAATGGTCGCGGCGCCTTCACGCATACCTCCTACAATGATTTCGAGATCGCCGCCGCCAACCTCCTCGATGGCGACGACCGCAAGGTCTCAAGCCGCATCCCGGCCTATGCGCTCTACATCGACCCGCCGCTCGGCCGGGTCGGCATGACGGAGAAGCAGGCGCGCGCCTCCGGCCGCAGGATCATGGTCTCGACCCGGCCGATGAGCCGCGTCGGCCGCGCCAATGAACGCGGCGAGACCAAGGGCTTCATGAAGGTGATTGCCGATGCCGAGACCAAAGAGATCCTCGGCGCGGCGATCCTCGGCATCGAAGGCGACGAGGTGATCCACGGCCTGATCGATGCGATGAATGCCGGAACCACCTATCCCGCACTGAAATGGTCGGTGCCGATCCATCCGACAGTGTCGGAGCTGATTCCGACACTGCTTGGGGATTTGAAGCCGGTTTAAGGCCAGGAACGCGTGTCCATCGAACTCCTGATCGAAAATTATGGGCTGCTGGCGATCTTTCTGGGCGCCGCCTTCGAGGGCGAAACGGCGGCTTTTCTCGGTGGCGTGATTTCCCACCGGGGGCTGCTGTCCTATTGGTCGGCGTCGCTCGCGGCCGTCGCAGGCTCCTTCGCCGGCGATCAGTTCTGGTTCTTCGCCGGCCGCTATGCTGGGCAATGGGCTCCCGTCCGCCGGCTGATGGAACGACCCGCGCTCGCCCGTGCGACACGGCTGCTGGAAAAATATCAGACCGGCTTCATCCTGGCGTTCCGTTTTCTCGTCGGCTTGCGCACGATCAGCCCGATCGTCATTGGCACGACGCGGATAACGACCGGTAAATTCGTCATCCTGAATGCGGTAGCCGCTCTGGTGTGGGGGCAGCTCTTCACAGCACTCGGTTATCTGTTCGGCAACGGCATCCAGCAGATACTGGGCCACCTTCCGTTGCATCGGCATCTGCTGATCGCCGTCGCGGCCGCCGCTGTCGTCGCAGCCGCGGCTCTACTCTTTCGCAGGATGAAACCAAGCGGCAGGCATCCGTAAAGGCTCTGCGGCGCCTATTCCATCACGATCTGCAGCTTCACGTCGCTCGGCCGGGCCTCGACGGCGCGGTCGAAGGCCTTGACCGAATCTTCGAACTTGAACGTCTCGGAGATCAGTGGCTTCAGATCGACCCGGCCCGAACCGAGCAATGCGATCGACCGCTCATATTGGTGAGCATAGCGGAACACGGTTTCGATGCGGATTTCCTTGGTGGAGGCCATCGAGACGTCGAAGCCGATCGGGTTCACCGGCAGGCCGACGGCGACGATGACACCGCCCGGACGCGGCAGTGCCATGATCGTCTCCCAGGCCTTCGGCGACCCGGAGCATTCGAAGACGACATCCGCACCCCAGCAGTCGGTCAGCCGACCGACCTCTTCGGCCAGGTTCTTCTCGCGGATGTTGACCGGGATGACACCCTGATATTGCGCGGATATATCGAGCTTCGGCTGGGCGAGATCGGCAACGATCGCGCGAGCGCAGCCGCCGGCAAGAGCGGCAATCGCGACCATCGTGCCGATCGGCCCGGCGCCGAGCACGACGGCAGTATCGCCGGGTGCGATCTTCGCCTTGGCTGCCGCCTGCATGCCGACGGCAAAGGGTTCCACCATCGCGCCTTCCGCGAAGCTGACATTGTCGGGCAGCTTGAAAGTATAGTTGGCCGGATGCACCACTTCGGGCGTCAGTACGCCATGGATTGGCGGTGTCGCCCAGAAGCTGACGGCAGGATCGATATTGTACATGCCGAGCCTGCTCGCCTTCGAGTTCGGATCGGGAATGCCGGGCTCCATGCAGACACGGTCGCCGATTTTCAGATGTGTCACACCGGCCCCGACCTCGACCACCGTGCCGGCCGCCTCATGGCCGAGCACCATCGGCGCGTTGACGACGAACGGGCCGATCTTGCCGTGGGTGTAATAATGAACGTCCGAACCACAGACGCCAACAGTATGAATCTTGATTCTCACCTGCCCTGGCCCTGTCTCCAGCGGCAGATCGATATCGCGCAACGCAAGCTCATGCTGGCGCTCCAGCACCAGCGCACGGACTTTGGTCATTGTCGGTTTCCTTCCCTATGGCCCCGAAGATTCAGAGGTGCCGTTGAGGCGACTATAAGACCGCAGGGCGCTTCGATTCAACCGCTGAGTAAGCTTTTGCCCATCACGCGACGAAATGCTCACATGCGTAGCCCGAAAGATAAGCGCCGATAAACCTCCGTATGATTCCGGAAGAGCACAGCGCGCGGTACAGTCTTACTCGTGAGCCACGGCAAGGCGGGAAGGCGACAAGTGATGAAGCATGATAACGACAATGTCGGCGGAAGCCGGCTTTCCCAGAGGATGCTTAGACCACTTCGAAAATTCTGGCGCAGACTGGTGGCCGATTTGAACGCCGCCCTTCGCAGAGACAACCCGGGGCAGCCAATGCGCGTCATTCTGCGGACGCGGGATCGAAATCGCCCCCGGCAGCGTTGATAGCATGCAGCCCGCACGGCGTGGCGGGAGCATGACGGCTCCCGGCGCCAATGGCTCGGCAATATAGGAAGGCCATCATGAAGTCGGTCGTGTCATTCTGCCTGTTCGCATCCCTTCTTTTCGCCGGCAACCAGGCGGCCGCGGCCCTCGAACAAGCATCACTGCCCTCGCAGCAGCAGGAAGAAGAGCTCGTGCCGGCCAATGTCGAGCTTACCTTCAGCGGTCCCGTCGATCTTGCCCGCTCGACCGCCACCTTGCTCGATGCCCAAGGCAGGGCGCTCCCCCTCGGCAAGCCGTTCCTCTCCGGCCCCGAAGGATCCATATTCAAGATCCCTCTCGATCCCGCAATGGCGCCCGGCCTCTATACCCTCGACTGGCGCGTTCTCTCGATGGACGGCCGCAGCGCCGAAGGCCGCTACCAGTTCCGGGTCGACCCTTGAATTTCAAGATCGCGCCCTGCTCTCGTCCCCGCTGCAGCCGCCTGAAAGCATTTATAAGATTTTTATATTGATGCGGTTTCGGCCGTCTCGAACCTTTATGCGCTCCGGCTCCATATTGGTGCCCGAGAGATCGAAGGATCCTCTCCACGCCAGAAAGCATAAAAGGCAGTCTCCAACGGCAGCGGCCCTTTGTCTTGTCTGACTCCAACAAGAACAACATGAGTCACGATCATGATGGATACCATTCTGCTCGGCACAGCGATCCTATTCTTCTCGCTGTGCTTTGCCTATGTCGCAGCCTGCGACAAGCTCTAAGGAGAAGCGACGATGACCCTCGATTATGTCCTGAGCGGCGCCGTAACCGTGTTTCTCACCGTTTACCTCACCTACGCTCTCTTACGCCCAGAACGCTTCTGAACCGGCGCTTGCGAGGCCGCGCTGCGCGACCGAGAACCAGCCGGGTATTGAAAGTTTTAGCTCCATGACCCTCAACGGATGGCTTCAGATCCTGCTCTATTGCGGGATCGTCCTTTTGCTCGTCAAACCGCTCGGCGGCTATATGACGCGCGTCTATAATGGCGAGCGAACGTTCCTCTCGCCCGTCCTCGTCCCGATCGAACGCGGACTTTACCGTATGGCCGGCACCGGCGAAGGCGAGGAGCAGCATTGGACCTCCTATGCCTTGGCGATGCTAATGTTCAACCTTCTCGGCGTCCTCCTCCTCTACGCGTTGATGCGCCTGCAGGGCGTTCTGCCCTATAATCCGGCCGGCATGGCCGCTGTTCCGCCCGACCTTTCCTTCAACACCGCCGTCAGCTTTCCCACCAATACCAACTGGCAGAACTACGGCGGCGAAAGCACCATGTCGTATCTGACGCAGATGGCCGGCTTCACGGTGCAGAATTTCCTTTCCGCCGCCACCGGCATGGCCATCGCCGTTGCCTTCATCCGTGCCTTCGCACGGGCGTCTGGCAAGGCGATCGGCAATTTCTGGGTCGATATGATCCGCGGCACGCTCTACATCCTGCTGCCGATCTGCATCGTGCTGACGCTCGTCTTCGTCTATCTCGGCGTACCGCAGACGCTCGGGCCCTATGTCGACGCGACGACTCTCGAAGGCGGCGAGCAGACGATCGCGCTCGGCCCGGTCGCCTCGCAGCTCGCCATCAAGATGCTCGGCACCAATGGCGGCGGTTTCTTCAACGCCAATTCGGCCCATCCGTTCGAAAATCCCGATGCGATTTCCAACCTCATCCAGATGGTTTCGATCTTCGCGATCGGTGCGGCTCTGACCAACGTCTTCGGCCGCATGGTTGGCAACCAGCGCCAAGGCTGGGCGATTCTGGCCTCGATGGGCGCGCTGTTCGTCGTCGGCGTCGGCATCACCTATTGGGCCGAAGCGGCCGGCAATCCGCTGATGCATGGCTTTGGCCTCGCCGGCGGCAATATGGAGGGGAAAGAAGTCCGCTTCGGCGTCGCGCTGTCCTCGCTCTTCGCCGTCATCACCACCGCCGCCTCCTGTGGCGCCGTCAACGCCATGCATGGCAGCTTCACCGCGCTCGGCGGCCTCATTCCGCTGATCAACATGCAGCTCGGCGAAATCATTGTCGGCGGTGTCGGCGCCGGCTTCTATGGCATCCTGCTGTTCATCATCGTCGCCGTCTTCGTCGCCGGGCTGATGGTCGGGCGTACGCCGGAATATCTCGGCAAGAAGATCGAGGCGAAAGAAATGAAGATGGCCGTTCTCGCCATCCTCTGCCTGCCGCTCGCCATGCTTGTTTTTACCGCCATGGCCACGGTGCTGCCCTCCGCTGTCGCCTCGGTCGGCACCCCCGGACCGCACGGCTTCTCCGAGATCCTCTATGCCTATACCTCGGCTGCGGCCAATAACGGCTCGGCCTTCGGCGGTCTTACAGGCAACACGCCCTGGTACAATGTGACACTCGGCATCGGCATGCTTGCCGGTCGGTTCCTGGTCATCATCCCGGCGCTCGCCATTGCCGGTTCGCTCACCGCCAAGAAGACAGTTCCGGCCTCGGCAGGCACCTTTCCGACCGACGGTCCGCTCTTCGTCGGCCTGCTGATCGGCACGATTCTGATCGTCGGCGGCCTGACCTTCTTCCCGGCGCTGGCCCTCGGTCCAATCGTCGAACACCTCGTCGCGATCGCCGGACAGACCTTCTGAGGCGATGCCGTAACCCACATCCCCAGGTTTCCTCGTCGTCCTCGTTTCAAAGCTGGAGTCTCTTATGAGCCAGGCAAAATCCGCGAGCATCATCGATTCTCGCATCCTTATTCCGGCCGTCGGCGCCGCCTTCAAGAAGCTCGACCCACGCGCCCTTGCCAGAAATCCCGTCATGTTTGTCGTGGCCACTGTTTCAGTGCTGACCACCGTGCTCTTCCTGCGCGATCTCATGGCGGGTAACGGCAATCTCGGTTTCTCGTTCCAGATCAATCTCTGGCTCTGGTTCACCGTGCTCTTTGCCAATTTCGCCGAGGCCGTCGCCGAAGGCCGTGGCAAGGCGCAGGCAGATTCGCTGCGCAAGGCGCGCACCGAAACCCAGGCCAAGCTGCTGACAGCCAACGGCGGCGATTACCGCATGGTGCCGGGCACCAGCCTCAAGGTCGGCGATATCGTGCTCGTCGAGGCCGGCGACATCATTCCCTCGGACGGCGAAGTCATCGAAGGTGTCGCCTCCGTCAACGAAGCGGCGATCACAGGTGAATCCGCTCCTGTCATCCGCGAATCCGGCGGCGACCGTTCGGCGGTGACAGGCGGCACGCAGGTGCTCTCCGACTGGATCCGCGTGCGCATCACCGCGGCGGCCGGCTCCACCTTCCTCGACCGGATGATCTCGCTGGTCGAGGGCGCGCAGCGCCAGAAGACGCCGAACGAGATCGCGCTCAACATCCTGCTCGCCGGCATGACGCTGATCTTCGTGCTGGCGACGGCGACGATCCCGAGCTTTGCCATCTATGCCGGCGGCTCGATCCCGATCATCGTGCTCGTCGCCCTCTTCGTCACCCTGATCCCGACGACGATCGGTGCGCTCCTGTCGGCGATCGGCATCGCCGGCATGGACCGGCTCGTCCGCTTCAACGTGCTTGCGATGTCCGGCCGTGCCGTCGAAGCGGCCGGCGACGTCGACACGCTGCTGCTCGATAAAACCGGCACGATCACGCTCGGCAATCGCCAGGCGACGGCCTTCCACCCGGTGCGCGGCGTTTCCGAGCAGGAGCTCGCTGATGCCGCGCAACTCGCCTCGCTTGCCGACGAAACGCCGGAAGGCCGTTCGATCGTCGTGCTCGCCAAGGAGAAATATGCGATCCGCGGCCGCGACATGGCGAGTCTCAAGGCCAGCTTCGTGCCTTTCACCGCCCAGACCCGCATGAGCGGCGTCGATCTCGAAGGCGCTTCGATCCGCAAAGGCGCGGTCGATACGGTGCTCGCCTATGTCAAAGGCGACGCCCCCTCGAAGAATGGCAACGAGCTGTTGCGCGAGCTGCAGTCGATATCGGACGAGGTCGCCAAGTCAGGCGGCACGCCGCTCGCCGTTGCTCGCGACGGCAGGTTGCTCGGGATCATCCAGCTGAAGGACATCGTCAAGGGCGGCATCCGCGAACGCTTCACCGAGCTTCGCCGCATGGGCATCCGCACCGTCATGATAACAGGCGACAATCCGCTGACAGCAGCGGCCATCGCCGCCGAAGCCGGCGTCGACGACTTCCTTGCCCAGGCAACACCCGAGATGAAGCTGGCGCTGATGCGCGAGGAACAGGCCAAGGGCAAGCTCGTTGCCATGTGCGGCGACGGAACCAACGATGCCCCGGCGCTGGCCCAGGCCGACGTCGGCGTTGCCATGAACACCGGCACCGTCGCCGCCCGCGAGGCCGGCAACATGGTCGATCTCGACTCGGACCCGACGAAGCTCATCGAGATCGTCGAAATCGGCAAGCAACTGTTGATGACACGCGGCGCGCTGACGACCTTCTCGATCGCCAACGACATCGCCAAGTATTTCGCCATCATCCCGGCGATGTTCCTGACCTTCTACCCGCAGCTCGGCATCCTCAACATCATGGGGCTTTCGACTCCGCAGAGCGCCATCCTTTCGGCGATCATCTTCAACGCGTTGATCATTATCGCGCTGATCCCGCTGTCGCTGAAGGGTGTGCGTTACCGTCCGATCGGCGCTGGCGCGCTTCTGTCACGCAACCTGCTGATCTACGGCCTCGGCGGCATTGTGGTTCCCTTCATCGGCATCAAGGCGATCGACATGGCCGTCGCGGCCCTCCGTCTCGCCTGACATCTCTAGGAGCTAAGAACAATGTTGAAAGAACTTCGCCCGGCCGTCGTTATGATCGTTGCCACTACAGCCATCACGGGCCTGCTTTATCCGCTCGCCATGACGGGAGCGGCCCAGGCGCTCTTCCCGACCCAGGCGAATGGCAGCCTGATCGAGAAGAACGGTCGGGTGATCGGCTCGAGGCTGATCGGCCAGGCGTTCACCAGCGACAAGTATTTCCACGGCCGTCCCTCGGCCGCCGGCGATGGCTACAATGCCGCCGCCTCCGGCGGCTCGAACCTCGGCCCGACCAGCCAGAAACTGATCGACCGCGTAAAGGGCGACTACGAAACAGCCAAGGCGGCAAACCCAAACGCCAAGGTGCCGGCCGACCTCGTCACCGCGTCCGGCAGCGGGCTCGATTCTGATATTTCGCCGGAGGCCGCCTACTTCCAGGTGGCGCGCGTCGCCAAGGCACGCAACATCGACGAGGCGAAGATCAAGGCGTTGGTCGACGGCGCCGTCCGGGACCGCGAACTCGGATTTTTGGGAGAACCTACCGTCAATGTTCTGGCGTTGAACCAGAGCCTTGATGCTTCTATGACTGAGTGAGTTTGGCAGGTTAGATGCTGTGGTTTGGCGACAAGGCCAACCCCACTCTCCGCCATCCTCGGGCTTGACTCACTGATGTCCGGTTGGCGGTAACGGCTGCCCCTCACCCTAACACTCCCCCCGTTCTGACGGGGAGAGGGGACGTGCCAAGCGAGAGCTAGGCGAGGGACGGAGAGGTCGCGGCGCGTCCCCTTCGCCCCGTTTACGGGGAGAAGGTGGCGGCAGCCGGATGAGGGGCTAATCTCGCGCGTAAACATCGGGAATGCCATCCGCCAGCTGAACCTCGATTGCAGCCATTCGCAGAAAGACAACACGCATGCCAGACGACAACCGCGACCAGGCCGGCAGGCCCTCGCCCGATGCGCTTCTCGAAAAAGCCCGGGCGGAGATGCGCGGCCGTCTGAAGATCTTTCTGGGCGCCGCCCCAGGTGTCGGCAAGACCTATGAAATGCTGGTCTCCGGCCGTGCCAAACTCGCCGACGGCCTCGACGTCGTCATTGGCGTCGTCGAGACCCACGGCCGCAAGGAGACCGAGGCGCTGCTTGCCGGTTTCGAAATCATCCCCCGCGTCAAAATCGACTATAAGGGCCGTCCGCTCGAGGAAATGGACCTCGACGGCATCCTCGCCCGCAGGCCCGATCTCGTTCTGGTCGACGAACTCGCCCATACCAATGCCGAAGGCAGCCGCCATCCGAAGCGCTACCTCGACGTCAAGGAATTGCTCGGCCGCGGCATCGACGTCTACACGACGCTCAACATCCAGCATGTCGAAAGCCTGAACGACGTCGTCTCGCAGATCACCCGCATCCGTGTGCGCGAGACGGTGCCGGATTCGATCATCGACCTGGCCGACGACGTCGAGATCATCGATCTGACGCCGGACGATCTGATCAAGCGTCTGCATGACGGCAAGGTCTATGTGCCCCGCACCGCCGAGCGGGCATTGGCAAACTATTTCACCCCGGGCAACCTGACGGCGCTGAGAGAACTTGCGCTACGCAAAACCGCCCAGCGCGTCGACGATCAGTTGCTCACCCATATGCAGGCTCACGCGATCTCCGGCCCTTGGGCGGCGGGCGAACGTGTCCTCGTCTCGATTGACCATCACCCGCGCTCCGCCTCGCTGGTGCGATATGCAGCTCGTATGGCCTCGCGCCTGCGCGCGCCCTGGGCCGCCGTCTATGTCGAGACCAGCCGTTCGGTCAATCTGACCGAAGCCGAGCGCGACACTGTTGCCGCAACGCTGCGTCTTGCCGAACAGCTCGGCGGCGAGGCGATCACGATTCCGGGCCGCGAGGTCGCCGAAGAGCTCGTCCGTCACGCCACAGCAAACAATGTCACCCACATCGTCATCGGCGCCCCCAAGATGGCGACATGGCGCGACTGGTGGAGCCGTTCAATCACCGACGAACTGATCCGCAAGACCGGCGAGATCAGCGTCCATGTCATTTCCGGCAATGAGAAGGACGGCACCACCGCGCGCGGCATCCGGGCGGCGGCCACGGCCCCTGAATTCGATTTCAGAGCCTATCTGCTGGCGACCGTCTATGTTGTCATCGCGCTTGGCGTCAGCATCGTGCTCGATCAGGTGCTCGACGTGCGTAACCTTGCCCTCGTGTTCCTGATGGCGGTGCTGACCTCTGCCGTGCTGCATGGGTTACGGCCGGCGCTCTACAGCTGCATTCTCGGCGCGCTGTCCTTCAACTTCTTCTTCCTGCCGCCGCGCTATACGCTGACGATCAGCGATCCGGAAAGCGTGCTGGCCCTGTTCTTCTTCCTCGGCGTCGCCATCATCGCCAGCAATCTGACCGCGACCGTGCAGCGGCAGGCGGCCGCCGCCAGGCAGCGGGCCCGCACGACGGAAGATCTCTATCTTTTCTCAAAGAAGCTCGCCGGCACCGGTACGCTCGACGACGTGCTCTGGGCGACCGCCTTCCAGCTCGCCTCCATGCTGAAGGTCCGTGTCGTGCTGCTCTTGCCGGAAGAGGGCACCATCGCCGTCAAGGCCGGTTATCCGCCCGACGACACGCTCGACGATGCCGATATCGCCGCCGCCCGCTGGGCCTGGGAGCACAATCACGCCGCCGGCCGCGGCGCCGATACCCTGCCCGGCGCCAAGCGGCTCTATGTGCCGCTGAGGACCGGGCGCACCGCCGTCGGCGTCATCGGCCTCGACAGCGACCGCCGCGACGGGCCGCTGCTGACGCCGGAGCAGCAGCGGCTGCTCGATGCGCTGGCCGATCAGGCGGCTCTTGCGATCGAACGCGTCCAGCTCGTCGCCGATGTCGACCGGGCAAAGCTTGCGGCCGAAGCCGACAGGCTGCGTTCGGCCCTGCTCACCTCGATTTCGCATGATCTGAAAACGCCGCTTGCGGCTATCCTCGGCGCCGCCGGCACGCTGCGCGACTATTTTGCCTCCATGCCGGAGGAGGACCGCGCCGATCTGCTTTCCACCGTCGTCGACGAATCCGAGCGCCTCAATCGTTTCATCGCCAACCTGCTCGACATGACCAAGATCGAATCCGGTGCGATGGAGCCGAATTTTGCGCTGCATTATGCCGGCGATATCGTCGGCAGCGCGCTGCGCCGCGCCGCAAAGATCCTCGAGCGCCACAAGACCGAGACGAGCATTCCCGCCGACCTGCCGATGGTACGCGTCGATCCTGTCCTGTTCGAGCAGGTGATCTTCAACCTCCTCGACAATGCCGCGAAATATGCGCCCGAGGGATCGGTGGTCCATATTGAGGGCTGGGCCGATGCCGAAAATGTCGTGCTGCAGGTCTCGGACGAAGGCCCGGGCATTCCACCCGCCGACCTTACCCGCGTCTTCGACACCTTCTATCGCGTGCGCAAGGGTGACCAGGTGCGCGCCGGCACCGGCCTCGGCCTTTCCATCTGCCGCGGTTTCGTCGAGGCGATGGGCGGCACGATCACCGCCGCCAACCGAAAGGGCCGCCCGGGCGCCGTCTTCACCATCCGCCTGCCGAAACCCAACGACATACCGAAACTGGATGAACTCAGATGACCGGTTCAGCCGTCAAGATCCTCGTCGTCGACGACGAGCCTCCAATCCGCAAGCTTCTTCGCGTCGGCCTGACCGCGCAGGGCTACGAGGTGCAGGAGGCGCCGAATGCGGCAATCGCCCGCCAATCGGTTGCCGACGGCAGGCCCGACCTCATCCTGCTCGATCTCGGCCTGCCCGACACGCCTGGCCATGACCTCTTGCAGGAGTGGCGCGACGAAGGCCTGTCCCTACCCGTCGTCATCCTCTCCAGCCGCACCGACGAGGCCGGCATCGTCAAGGCGCTGGAAAGCGGCGCCGACGATTATGTCACCAAGCCCTTCGGCATCAACGAACTTGGCGCCCGCATCCGCGTGGCGCTGCGCCATCGCTTGCAGCAGCAGGGCGAAAAGGCGATCTTCCAGACCGGCGGGCTGTCGGTCGACCTCGTCAAACGCATCGTCAAGGTCGACGGCGAGGAAATGAAATTGTCGCCTAAGGAATATGACATCTTGCGCGTGCTCGCCCAGCATGCCGGCAAGGTGCTGACACACCAGTTTCTTTTGAAGCAGGTATGGGGGCCGGCGGCTGACGTGCAATATCTGCGCGTCTATATCAGGCAGCTCAGGCAAAAGATCGAGCAGAGCCCCGACCAGCCACACTATATCACCACCGAAACCGGCGTCGGCTATCGGCTCAGGGAACCGGACTGACATCTCCTCCCTCCCGATGCCGACCACATCGAGCCGCCCACATCGAGAATCACATGAACCTTCCCAACATCACCCGGCCGGAGCACACTTTGATCGGTGTCTCGGCACCGACGAAATGGCGCGCGCTGCAGATCATCGCCGATAAGGCGGCGAAGGCCTTCTCCGTCGACGGCCAGACCATCCTGAAGGCGCTCGAAGCGCGTGAGAGGCTCGGCTCTACGGGGATCGGCAATGGCATTGCCATCCCGCATGCCGCCATAGACGGCATGACGAGCCCTCGCGGCCTTCTCATTCGTTTCGCGCAGCCGCTGGATTTCGAGGCGATCGACGATATCCCGACCGATATCGCCTTCGTGCTCGTCTTCGGGGCGAACAATCGCGCCGAATATCTGAATGTGCTCTCGGCCATCGCCCGGCGGCTGCAATCGGACGGCGTGCTTGCCGCCATGCGCAAGGCAAGGACGGCGGACGAATTCTATTCCGATTTCATCGCTGATTCCCGGAAATAAAAAGGCGCGGCCCGAAGGCCGCGCTCAGACTGCTGACAAACCGCTGGCTTGGTGCAGGGGTTTGTGATTCATTGGGACATGTTGAAGAAACCTGCTGCTGAACAGACGGCGCTCGAGATGGTGACACTCGATCAGCTGGTTCCGAAGGATCACCTGCTTCGCAAGATTGATGCGGTGATCGACTTTTCATTCATCCATGATCGTGTTGCCGGGCTTTACTGCCCCGACAACGGCCGTCCTCCACTTGATCCGACGCTGATGTTCAAGGCGCTGTTCATCGGCTACCTCTATGGGGTGCGCTCGGAGCGCCAGCTGGTGCGAGAGATCGAGGTCAACGTTGCCTATCGCTGGTTCTTGCGACTGAAGCTGACGGATGGGGTGTTTGACGCATCGACGCTGTCGCAGAACCGGCGGAGGCGATTCAATGACACGAGTGTGGCCCAGGATATCTTCGATCATATTGTCGAGCAGGCGATCGCCCACAAACTTGTGGACGGGACGGTGCTTTATACCGACTCGACCCATCTGAAGGCCAATGCCAACAAGGGCAAATATGATCTTGCGATGATTGCCAAGTCGCGGGCCGACTATTGGGCCGATCTCGACCGGGCGATCGAGGCGGAGCGGATGCTGCACGGGCAAAAACCACTGAAGGACAGGGAGCGCGAGCCGCAGGTCAAGGAGACCAAGGTCAGCCGCACCGATCCCGACAGCGGCTATATGGTGCGCGACGGCAAACCGAAGGGCTTCTTCTATCTCGATCATCGCACGGTGGACGGCAAGCTTGCCATCATCACCGATACCCATGTGACGCCGGCCAACGTGCATGACTCGATCGTCTATCTTTCCCGGCTGGACCGGCAGCGCGCCCGCTTCGGCCTCGAGGTCGGCGCCGTCGGCCTAGATGCCGGTTATGCCACAGCAGGCATAGCCAAGGGCCTGGAGGACCGGCACGTCCTCGGTGTTACCGGCTATCGCAATCCGACCCCGCCCAAAGACGGCATGATGCGCAAGTCGAAGTTCGCCTACGAGCCTGACACGGATGGCTATCGTTGCCCCGAGGGCCAATTGCTTGCCTATGCCACCACCGATCGGAACGGCTACAAGCATTACACATCCGATCCCGCCATCTGCCGCACCTGTCCGCTGCTGGCCTCATGCACATCGAACACCAAAGCCATCCGCACCATCACCCGCCATGTCTGGACTGAAGCCCGTGAACGCACTGATGCCCATCGCCTAACACCTTGGGGCAAGGCCATCTACAAGCGCCGCAAAGAGACGGTCGAACGCTCCTTCGCCGACGCCAAGCAGCTTCACGGTCACCGCTATGCCCGCTTCCGAAGTCTCACCCGCGTAGCCTGCCAATGCCTGCTTGCCGCCGCCGCCCAAGACATCAAGAAGATCGCCATGGCGCTCACCAAAGCACCCAAACCAGCCATGACATGAAGGCAAAAGACCGCCAACTTCGCCTGCTTCACAACCAAACTCGAAACAACCAAACCTCCAAAAACAAAACCCGCCGAAAATATCGACGGGTTTGTCAGCAGTCTGAGGCGCGGCCCGAAGGCCGCGCCCGCTCGTCTGAAATCAAACCGACTTAGAAATCGCGCTGGAAGCGCAGGAAGCCGAAGACTTCGTCGTCGCCTTCGTCCTCATCGTGGTACTGCACGCTGAGCTTCGTCCTGAGGTCGTCGACGATGCGGTAGTCAATCGTCACCCCGGTCGTGTAGGCGCTGCCGCCAGTGAAGCCGTTACCGTCAGCCTCGAGGGCGATGTTTTCGAAGTACTGGAACCCCGGGGTTACTGTCCACTTGTCGTTGACCTTCAAGGCGTATTCTGCTGCGATCGTCCATTCGGACTCTTCGTAGTAGTAGTTGGCGCCGCTTGCCCAGACGCCGGCGATGCCGAGCGTGCCCGGACCGATGTCGGCGTAGACGATGCCGCGGACGGCGACTTCGCTGGTGTCGGTGTCATAACCGGCAAGCAGGTAAGCGCTGATGGCGCCGGCCTTGTAGGAAACCTGGCCTGCGACACCGAAGTTGTTCGGGCCTTCGCCCGGCTTGGTGGCATAGTCTTCTTCCAGCTCGTCGACCGAGAGACCGGCGGCGAAAGCGCCATTCTCGTACTGATAACGGATCGAGTTGTGGGTCGTCTCGTTGCTGGCGAGCGTATCGGTCTCGCCGCTCATGTCGTCGTCCCACCAGCTATAGAGCTTACCGACGCGGAAACCGGCGATATCGATGTAGCCCTCGTCCAGCAGCGCTTCCTGATCGGAGGCGTTGTCGGCATTGTAACGCAGCGTCAGGACGCCGGTCAGCGTGCCGTACTCGGTGTCGTTCTTGGCCTGGAAGGTGACCTGACCGCGAGTCCAGAAGTTTACGTCGGAATCGCCGGCAATGTTGTCACCGAAGCGCACTTCGGTACGGATGTAACCGCCGATCGAAAGGCATGTTTCCGTTCCCGGAATATAAAAATAGCCGGTACCGTAAGCGTCGCAAACGCGAACATATTCCACGGGCTCGGGTTCCGCCGCCACGATGGCGTCGGCTGCGCGTGCTCCGGAGGCCGCGGCAAGGGCGGCAACGGAGGCAAAAAGGATAGTTCTGATATTCATTTTGAATGGCCCTAACAGGTTTGAATTGTGAGGCGCATTTCAAGGGATGCCCCCACGTAGCGGCCGGTGAACACGACCGCACGGAGGCCCATATAGGAATCCGCAAGCGTCATCGCGGCAAAACCATCGCAAAAATCGGTTTCACCATGGCGCTTTCGTGGAAGAACTGTGGCTAAAAAAACACGGTCTGCCCCAATTGGCCGCGGCCAACTTCGGCACGCTCATTTCCAAATCAGCCCCGAAATGGAATGACATTCTAAGGCCAAGCCCGGAACCGGAAGAACCTTTGTTTCATTATACGACTGACTTGATAGAGTTAAGACATAACAGGAGAGGGTTCCTCAATGCAGACACAACGGTTCACCCGGCTCATCGCAGCCGCGGTCATGGCAGGCAGCTTTGCGATCGGGGGCATCGCTCCGGCATTCGCCGATCAAACGCTTCTCAACGTTTCCTATGATCCGACTCGCGAATTGTATAAGGATTTCAACGCCGCCTTTGCCGCCAAGTGGCAGAAGGATACGGGTGAAACCGTGACGATCCAGGCCTCGCATGGCGGCTCCGGCGCTCAGGCCCGCTCGGTCATCGACGGTCTCGACGCAGACGTGGTCACCCTGGCCCTCGAAGGCGATATCGACGCCATCGCCAAGAAGACCGGCAAGATCCCGGCCGACTGGAAGACCAAGTTGCCCAACAATTCGACGCCCTATACGTCGACCGTCGTCTTCCTCGTCCGCAAGGGCAACCCGAAGGGCATCAAGGACTGGGGCGACCTGGTCAAGGATGACGTGCAGGTCATCACCCCCAACCCCAAGACCTCGGGCGGCGCACGGTGGAACTTCCTGGCAGCCTGGGCATGGGCCAAGCAGGCAAATGGCGGTGACGATGCCAAAGCGCAGGAATATGTGACGAAACTGCTGCAGCATGTTCCTGTTCTCGACACCGGCGCCCGCGGTGCCACGACCACCTTCGTCCAGCGCGGCCTCGGCGACGTGCTGCTCGCCTGGGAAAACGAAGCTTATCTTTCGCTCGAAGAACTCGGTCCTGACCAGTTCGAGATCGTGACGCCAAGCTTCTCTATCCGCGCCGACCCGCCAGTCGCCGTCGTCGACGGCAATGTCGACAAGAAGGGCACGCGCAAGGTCGCCGAAGCCTATCTCAACTACCTCTATTCGGATGAAGGCCAGAAGATCGCCGCAAAGCACTACTACCGGCCGATCAAGCCTGAAGCCGCCGATCCGGCCGATATCGCCCGCTTCCCGAAGCTGCAGCTCGCCACCATCGACGACTTCGGCGGCTGGAAGGAAGCCCAGCCGAAATTTTTCGGCGATGGCGGGGTATTTGACCAAATCTACAAGCCGGCCCAATAATAGACTTCATGAAAGCACATAGCCCCACGCGGTGGCGGTTCAAGCGACCGAGCGTCATTCCGGGTTTCGGAATGGCGCTCGGTCTTACATTGACCTGGCTCACCCTTCTGATCCTCATCCCGCTCTCCGGCCTTGCCGTCCGGTCGAGCGCGCTCGGCTGGGAGAAATTCTGGTCGATCGCGTTCGATCCGCGCATATTGAACGCGCTACGCATCAGCTTCGGCAGCGCTTTCATCGCTGCGATCATCAACGCCGTCTTCGGCATCATCCTCGCCTGGGTGCTGGTGCGCTACCGTTTCCCCGGCAAGCGCGTCATCGACGCCATGGTCGACCTGCCCTTCGCGCTGCCGACGGCCGTCGCCGGCATTGCATTGGCGGCGCTCTACGCGCCGAACGGCTGGGTCGGCCAGTTGCTGACAC
This sequence comes from Rhizobium sp. L9, assembly GCF_002531885.1. NCBI lineage: Bacteria > Pseudomonadati > Pseudomonadota > Alphaproteobacteria > Hyphomicrobiales > Rhizobiaceae > Rhizobium > Rhizobium sp. L9. The sequence goes on from NZ_NWSZ01000025.1 coordinate 104,072, forward strand.
CGCTCGGCATCAAGATTGCCTTTACCCCGGCCGGCATCGTCGTGGCGCTGATCTTCGTCGGCCTGCCCTTCGTGGTGCGCACCGTGCAGCCTGTCATGGAGGAAATCGACAAGGAGGTCGAAGAGGCCGCGGCAACGCTCGGCGCCAACCGCTTCCAGACGATTTTCCGCGTGCTGCTGCCGGGGCTGGCGCCGGCCGTGCTGACCGGGTTCGCGCTCGCCTTTGCCCGCGGCGTCGGCGAATACGGCTCGGTCATCTTCATCGCCGGCAACCTGCCGTTCAAATCGGAAATCGCGCCGCTGCTGATCGTCATCAAACTCGAAGAGTATAATTATGCGGCAGCGACCGGCATCGCGGCGATCATGCTGGTGATCTCGTTCGCCTTGTTGCTCGTCATCAATCTCATCCAGAGCTGGAGCAGGCGGAGGTACGGCTATGGCGCTTGATGCGACCGTTCAACCGACGAAACTGCGTTCGGTGACCACCGAACACAGAATGGCGCGATACACGCTGATCGCCGTTTCGCTGCTTTTCCTGCTGCTAATCCTGCTGTTGCCGCTCGCCGCCGTGTTCGTCGAGGCTTTTCGCAAAGGTGCCGGCCCCTTCATCGAGGCGCTTGGCGATGCAGAGACCTTCTCGGCGATCCGCCTGACGCTCGTCGTCGCCGGCATCAGCGTACCGCTGAACCTCGCCTTCGGGGTCGCCGCCGCCTGGGCGATCGCCAAGTTCGAGTTCAAGGGCAAGGCATTCCTCACGACGCTGATCGACCTGCCCTTCTCGGTTTCACCCGTGATTTCGGGCCTGGTCTTCGTGCTCTTGTTCGGCGCCAACACGTGGCTCGGCCATTGGCTCAGCGCAAACGACATCAAGATCCTCTTCGCAGTGCCGGGGCTGATCCTGGCGACGATGTTCGTCACCTTCCCGTTCGTCGCCCGCGAGCTGATCCCGCTGATGCAGGAGCAGGGAACGGCCGACGAGGAGGCAGCCCTGTCGCTCGGCGCCAGCGGCTGGCAGACCTTCTGGCACGTGACGCTGCCGAACATCAAATGGGGCCTGCTCTATGGCGTGCTGCTTTGCAATGCCCGCGCCATGGGCGAATTCGGCGCGGTCTCTGTCGTCTCCGGCCACATCCGCGGCCAGACGAACACCATGCCGCTGCAGGTCGAAATTCTTTATAACGAATATAATTTCACCGGCGCTTTTGCCGTCGCCACGCTTTTGGCCTTGCTCGCGCTCGTGACTCTTGTTTTGAAGACGCTGCTGGAAATGCGCTACAGCGCTGAAATCTCCGCCAGCCGGCGGCACTGAAGGATCTGGAATGGAAGTACGCGTTCAAAACATCCGCAAGGAATTCGATCGTTTTCCGGCGCTCCACGATGTCTCGCTCGACATCCGCTCCGGCGAGCTGATCGCACTGCTCGGCCCTTCGGGCTCCGGCAAGACGACATTGCTGCGTCTGATTGCCGGCCTGGAAAGCCCGACCGAGGGACAGATCTTCTTCGGTGAAGAGGATGCCTCGAAAAAATCGGTGCAGCAGCGCAATATCGGCTTCGTCTTCCAGCATTACGCCCTCTTCCGCTACATGACGGTGCTCGACAACGTCTCCTTCGGCCTGAGGGTCAGAAAGGGTGCCCGGCGTCCCGCGAAGGCCGACATCCGCCGTCGGGCGCTGGAGCTGCTCGACCTCGTGCAGCTTTCCGGCCTCGAAAAACGCTATCCCGCCCAGCTTTCCGGCGGCCAGCGTCAGCGCGTGGCGCTCGCCCGCGCCATGGCCGTCGAGCCGAATGTGCTCTTGCTCGACGAACCCTTCGGGGCGCTCGATGCTCAGGTGCGCAAGGACCTGCGCAAATGGCTGCGCGAGATCCACGACCGTACCGGCCACACCACCGTCTTCGTCACCCACGACCAGGATGAGGCGCTGGAGCTTGCCGACCGCGTCGTCGTGATGAGCCAGGGTGCGATCGAGCAGGTCGGGACGCCCGACGAAGTCTATGATTATCCGAACTCGCCCTTCGTCTTCGGCTTCATCGGCCAATCCAACTGCCTGCAGGTCGAGATTTCGGGCGGCGATATTCTCTTCGAAGGTCGCTCGCTCGGCCTCAATGCCGATGGCGAGCCGGATGGACCGGCGCAGCTCTACTTCCGCCCGCATGATGTCAGGCTCTGCGAATCAGCCGAAAACTGCATTGGCGGCCAGCCGGTCTCCAGCCGCCGCGTCGCCGGTACGCGCCATATCGAACTCGATATCGGCAATGACCGGCCAAATATCGAAATCGAGCTGCCGCCGAGCGAGGCTGACCGGCTCGACCGTCACCGCGTGGCGTTCAAGCCGACCCGCTGGAAGCTGTTCCGCGGCTGATCTCGATTGCGCGCGTCTTTTCTGACGCGCTCACGGCGCCTTGCTTAATAATTCGTTAACCCTGCGCGTTTATCCAGCAGCTGGTCGCAGGCATCGGCCGGAATCGCCCTTGACGGGAGTCCATCCGGCCTTTTGTGATCTCAGGTTGTTTGTGTTTAAGTCATATGACGAGTAAAAGATTTTGCGCGTTAATCATAAAGGGCTGGACTAATCCCATAGGAGGCACCTGGCGTTGAGGGCGGAGATTTCCTTTGGAAAATCCCTGATCGGGATTTTATTCGTAGGACTGGCGGCTGCAAGCTGCACCACAACACCGAAGCCGGCGACGACGCCGGCAAAGACCAAACAGGCTCAAGCGGCGAAAGTCACTTTCAATTATACCGCCAAGGATCGCGACTGCCTGAAGCGCGCGATGTATTTCGAATCGCAGCATTCCGACGAAGATGGTTATCTGGCCGTCGGCACCGTCGTCATGAACAGGCTGACGTCAGGCGCCTACCCCCCATCGATCTGCGGCGTCGTCGCCCAGGAGAGGCAGTTTGCGCCCGGAGTCATGACGCGCGAAGTCAAGGCTCAGGCGGAACCGGAACTTGCCACCGCGGCCGATGCGATCCTCCTGAAGGGTGCGCGCCATCCGGCCGTGAAGGATGCAATGTTCTTCCACACCGACGGTCTGAAATTCCCCTACGACAACATGCATTATGTGACGGTCGCCGGCGGCAACGCCTTCTACGAGAAGCGCGATTCGAACGGCGTGCTGGAAACGCCGCCGCCGCTGCCGTCCTATGAGGTGGCGATGAATTATGTGCCCGGCGAAAGCATGCTGCCACCGCAATTCGAGGCGCTGATACCCTCGGCCGTTCCCGTTCCTCTGCCGGCGCCCGATCCGATGGCGACGGCGAGCACGGCGCCAATGCAGATAACGGCTCCGGTGACCCAACCGGAAACCGCGCCTGCGCCCGAGCCGGCGATGCGGATCGCGATCCCGACCCCCCGTCCCGCCTATGACAGCGTGATGCTGCGCGGCGGGATCCCGGTAAATGGCGGCTAAAACTGGATTTTCCTAGCGGGAGGAGCGCCTTAGGCGCGCTCTTCCCAGATCTTTGCAAGCTCCACGATCGTTGCGACCGCCTTTTCCATATCCTGGCGGCTCACCCATTCGAGCGGCGAGTGGAAGGCATGGCCGCCGGCAAAAATGTTCGGGCACGGCAGCCCCATGAAGGAGAGGCGGGAGCCGTCCGTGCCGCCGCGGATGCTGCCGCGCACCGGCGTCATGCCGGCACGACGCACCGCTTCAAGCGCGTTCTCGACAATCTCCGGATGGCGGTCGAGCACCGTCTTCATGTTGCGATATTGTTCCGTCACCTGGAAATGGTAGGTCGAGCCGGGATAGGCAGACATCACCTGCTTGACGATAGTTTCGAGCATCGCCTCCTTCTCAGCTAGCCCCTCCTCCGTGAAGTCGCGGATGATGAAGCTCAGCGACGCCTTTTCCATCGAGCCGGTCACGCCGACCGGGTGGATGAAGCCCTGCCGGCCTTCCGTCGTCTCCGGCGCCAAATCCTTCGGCAGCCGGTCGATGATGGCGCTGGCGATCTTGATAGCGTTCTCCATACGGTCCTTGGCGAAGCCCGGATGGATCGCCACGCCTGTTATGCCGATCTCGACGCCGTCGGCCGAGAAGGTTTCGTCCTCGATGTGACCCGCCGTCTCGCCGTCCATCGTATAGGCGAAGTCCGCTCCGAGTTTATCCAGGTCGACCTTGTTGACACCGCGTCCGACTTCCTCGTCGGGCGTGAACAGGATCTTGATCGTTCCGTGCCGGATATCGGGATTGTCGACCAGAATCCCGGCCGCGGTCATGATTTCCGCCAGTCCCGCCTTATCATCGGCGCCGAGTAATGTCGTTCCATCGGTCGTGACGATGTCGTTGCCGATCTGGTTTTTCAGCTCCGGATGCTCGGCGACACGGATCACCCGGCTCGAGTCGCCAATGAGCCGGATATCTCCGCCGGCATAATTCCTGACGATCTGCGGCTTGACATCCGTGCCGCTGAAATCGGGCGCCGTGTCCATATGCGAGCAGAAACAGATGACCGGCACCGCCTTGTCGCTATTGGCCGGAATGGTGGCATAGACATAGCCATGTTCATCGAGATGGGCATCGGAAAGCCCGATCTCCAGTAGTTCGTCGACCAGAATCTGGCCGAGATCCTTCTGCTTCTCGGTGGTCGGCTGCGTCGACGAGGAGGGATCGGATTGGGTGTCGATAACGACATAACGGAGGAAGCGGTCGAGAACAGTGTCGGTCATTTCAATCCAATCCAATGAGATCACCAGAGGATATAGCCCTTCCGGGCGAAGCGACAAAAGGATTTTCCGCTCGGCGCATGGTTCTATGACGACGGCCCCTACTGAGGAGCGGGGATGATCTGGCTCGCCCGGGCGCGTCCAGCCGAGGAGCTGTTGCAATCGTTCTCTCGCATCCAACAGCGGCAGGCGGAATTTGTCCTGTAGGCATACCCATTAATGGATTATCGCTGCGGTCTTGAACTACCGGCAGCCATTTCCAATATTTTTAAGGGATCAAGCTGGCATCGAAAGGAGGAGAAGAAAATGCCGCTGAACGATGTGCTCTGGACTCGTCCAGTGACGGTCCGGCTGCAGTGCGGCCTGGAACGAACTTTTACGGGCGTCTATGACGCCTTGGATTTCCTGGAAAACGAATGGCCGTTGGGCCACGGAGAGCGTCACAAGCGCGCGGTCAAGACCTGTCGGGGCGCTCTTAACCGGGTTATTGCCCCTTTGATTGCGCGGGAGGCTTTCATGGCCGCGTGCGTCGAAGCCGGCATGCCCGCGGTCGTGGCTCCCTGGCAGGTGCAGGCTACCAGCCGCCCGGTGCGACCCACGCGTGTCGCTGCTCTTGGCTAAGGGCCAGGCGTGCGCAGTTCACGTCGGGACCCTGACTTCAAGATACCTGTCGCGCGGCCCCGGGAGGAGCCGCGCCAGGTCAAAACCCAAGGCATCTCGATCTCCTTTGCTATCTGGGCTTTCGGAGCTGAAATTGTAGTTGTTTCCCCGTAGAACCGTCGCTGTCGTGCCTACTCAAACGGGGAACGCTGCCGCGGCTGGAACAACGATCACCAATATTTCGTTTGAGGACCGAATGCCCGGGAACAGCCATGGCCAGCGACAAGCTATCAAGCTATCGATCAAAACGCGACTTTCAGAAGACTGCTGAGCCCAGCGGCGAGCGGCCCCTCAAACGGAGCAACCGCCGCCGCTTTGTCATTCAGAAGCACGATGCGACACGTCTGCACTACGACCTGCGGCTTGAACTCGACGGCGTGTTCAAGAGCTGGGCTGTCACGAAAGGTCCCTCGCTCGATCCGCAAGACAAGCGGCTGGCCGTCGAGGTCGAGGACCATCCGCTCGATTATGGCGATTTCGAAGGGACGATTCCGAAAGGCCAGTATGGCGGCGGCACGGTCATGCTGTGGGATCGCGGCTATTGGGAGCCGGAGGGGCGGAAGAGCCCTGAGCAGGCGCTTGCCAAGGGCGATTTCAAGTTCACGCTCGAGGGCGAGCGCTTGCACGGCAGCTTCGTGCTTGTGCGCATGCGCAACGATCGCGACCGCAGCAAGCGTACCAACTGGCTGCTGATCAAGCATCACGACGAGTTCTCCGTGGAGGAAGACGGTGCTGCCATTCTGGAAGAGAACGTCACCTCGGTCGCCTCGGGCCGCAGCATGGAAATGATCGCGGCCGGCAAGGGGCGCAAGCCGAAACCCTTCATGGTGGAAGGCGGCAAGATCGAAGCTGACGCCGTCTGGGACAGCAATCACGGACTGGCCGCCGAGGAGCGGCAGGAGGCGAGAGGCGGAAAGCGCGCCAGCACCGCGACGGCGGTTGATCTTCCGGATTTCATCGCGCCGCAGCTTTGCGAGAAGCTGGAGCGGCCGCCTGGCGGCGACAGCTGGATCCACGAGATCAAGTTCGATGGCTACCGCATCCAGATGCGTGTGCTCGACGGCGAAGCCACGCTGAAAACCAGAAAAGGTCTCGACTGGACGGCCAAATACCCCGAAATCGCCGAGGCGGCGTCAGCGCTTCCAGACTGCATAATCGATGGTGAAATCTGCGCTCTCGATGAGCACGGCGCGCCTGACTTCGCCGCGCTTCAGGCGGCGCTGTCGGAAGGCAAGACCGGCAGCCTCGTCTACTTCGCCTTCGACCTCCTCTATGACGGCGGTGAGGATCTCCGCCTCAAGCCCATCATTGAACGAAAGACGCGACTGCAGGAGCTTCTCGCGGAGGCCGGCAACGACCCTCGCATCCGCTACGTCGAACATTTCACAGGCGGCGGCGACGCCGTGCTCAGGTCGGCATGCAAGCTATCGCTGGAAGGCATTGTGTCGAAAAAGGCAGATGCCCCCTATCAATCCGGTCGAACGGCAAGCTGGGCGAAGTCGAAATGCCGGGCGGGGCACGAGGTGGTCATCGGCGCCTATGCCAAGACCAACGGCAAGTTTCGTTCCCTTCTCGTCGGCGTTTTCGGCGACGATCACTTTGTCTATGTCGGCCGTGTCGGGACCGGCTACGGCGCCAAGAAGATCGAAACACTGCTGCCGAAACTGAAGGCGCTGGAGACGGCGAAGTCGCCGTTCACCGGTATCGGCGCGCCGAAGAAGCAGGCTGACGTCGTCTGGGTGAAGCCCGAGCTTGTCGCCGAGATCGAATTCGAGGGCTGGACCGCGGACGGTCTCGTCCGGCAGGCGGCCTTCAAGGGCTTGCGTGAAGATAAGCCGGCCAAAGAAGTCGAGGCGGAGCGACCGCTAAGATCCTCCAAGGCCGAGATTGCGGAACCGGCTCCCCGGGCCGAACCAAAATCGACGCGCCGCAGGGGTCAGAAGGCCGATGTCATGGGTGTGCTGATTTCAAGCCCGGACAAACCATTGTGGCCGGACGCCAATGATGGTGAGCCGGTAACCAAGGAAGACCTTGCCCGCTATTACGAGGCGGTCGGCGACTGGATGATCGAGCACCTCAAGGGCAGGCCCTGCTCCATCATCCGCGCGCCGGACGGAGTTGGTGGCGAGCAGTTCTTCCAGCGTCATGCGATGCCTGGACAATCCAAACTGCTCGAACTGGTCAAGGTATTCGGCGACAAGAAGCCATACCTCCAGATCGACCGCATCGAAGGGCTCGCCGCAGTCGCCCAGATCGCGGCGGTCGAGCTCCATCCGTGGAACTGTGAACCCGGGCAACCGGAAGTTCCTGGCCGCCTGGTATTCGATCTTGATCCCGGTCCCGATGTTCCCTTTTCCACGGTTGTTGCCGCTGCCCGCGAGATGCGCGACCGGCTGGAAGACCTCGGATTGATCAGCTTCTGCAAGACGACGGGCGGCAAGGGCTTGCATGTCGTGACCCCGCTTGCAGTCAACAAACGAAAACCGTTGTCATGGCCCGAGGCAAAGGCCTTCGCGCATGACGTCTGCCAGCAGATGGCCCGAAACAACCCCGATCTCTACCTTATCAAGATGACCAAGAGCCTGCGGGGCGGTCGCATTTTCCTCGATTACCTGCGCAATGATCGCATGGCGACGGCCGTGGCGCCGCTCTCCCCTCGAGCCCGCCCAGGGGCGACCGTGTCAATGCCTCTGACGTGGACGCAGGTGAAATCGGACCTCGATCCTAAAAGGTTTACGATTCGAACCGTGCCTGCTTTGCTATCGAAGTCATCCGCCTGGAAGGATTATTGCGATGGGCAGCGTCCCCTGGAGCAGGCGATCAAGAGGCTCGGCCGCACCGGCAAACATGCCGCCTGACAGGGGCGAGGATTGGGCACAGGTCGCAGTTGGCCCTTGCAAGATTTCGATCGCAGTGCCGGAGTTCATGGGATCGCGGGGGCATCAGTCATATCGAAGACCGCGGCGTTATCCTGGATCTCGCGGAGGCCCTTGTATGAGGGGTGTCGTAAGCTGCCCTCACGCGTCCAGCCGCGAAACTCGATTTCGGCGATGAGTGTCGGTTGAGAAAAGACGAGGCGCTTTCCTTTGAGCGGCACAACAGGTTTTTTTGTCTGGAGGCGGTTCAACGTCTTGCGCAGATACTCCGCCTCCATTCGGTTGAAGCCTGTGCCGACGGAGCCGACATAGATCCAGTCGTGACCCTTTCGACCCGCAAGCAAAAGACTACCGAGCCCACCGCGGTTGCTGACCGATTCCTCGTACCCGACGATCATGAAACTTTCGCTCTGAACGCATTTGATCTTCTGCCAGTCCCCGAGACGACCACTGCGGTAAGGGCTATCCCTGCGCTTTGCAATGATGCCTTCCAAACCCCGATGGCATGCGTGCTCAAGCAGTTCCTCGCCACCTAGATCCAGGTCTTGCGAGAACCGAATAGCGCCATCGTCGGTCTCAGGGATCAGATCTTCGAGAAGATGGCGGCGGACCGAGAGCTCGGTGCGCGTCAGGTCGTGACCGTCGAGATACAATAGATCGAAGGCGTAGAAGATGGATTCGGTCGAGATTCGTTTGCCGCCCCTTCCGCCGAGCGAGCGCTGCAACGCCCCAAAGTCGGAGCGACCCTCGTCATCAAGGACGACCGCTTCTCCGTCGAGAATGCAGGTCGATACACCGAGTTCTCTTGCCCCTGCGGCGATGTTAGGAAATCGGTGGGTCCAGTCATGTCCGCCACGGGTGAGAATGCGGATGCCCTTTGGCTCAATGTGGAGCGCCAATCGGTAGCCGTCCCACTTCACCTCATAAAGCCAATCCGGCCCTTGCGGCACCGTCTGCTTCAGCAAGGCCAGGCACGGCTCCACTCTCGACGGCATCGCATCGAACGGCAGGTTTGGCTGGTCGGGATCACGCCGACGGAGGGGTCGTGATTGTATGGAATTCGACTCGCGAAGAAGCGGAGCGGAGGGGCCGCGTGGTCTGGTCATCGCTCAATGCCTGTCGGGTCGGTTCTCGGCATCGACGGATTTGCGCAGGGCGTCCATGATGTTGATGACGTTGCTGGGCACCGGCTCCGCCTTCTCCTTGCCCTTGGATTTTGCTCTGACGGGCTTCTTCATTTGTCTCTTCTTGGCCTCGATGATGTCGAGCAGCCTATCCTGCACCGGGTCGGAGACCATCTTCGGGTTCCAGTGCTGCGTCTGCTTCTTGATGAGCTGCTGGACCAGCGGCATCATCTCACTGTCCGCCGGTTGATCGTCCACCCGCTCGAAATAGCTCTCCGCGTCGCGCACCTCGTCCCCGTAACGCAGGGTCCAAAGAACGATGCCTTTGCCGCGTGGCTCCAGCATCACGGCGCGCTCGCGGCGCGCAATCACCAGTCGCGAGATGCCGACCATGTCCTCGGCGGCCATCGCATCGCGGATCACCGAGAACGCCTCCTGGCCGACCGGATCGTCCGGTGAAAGATAGTAGGGCGTGTCGAGCCAGATCCATTCGACGCCGTTGCGCGGCGTAAAGACCTCGATATCGATCGTCTTGGTGCTTTCAAGCGCAACGTTCTCCAACTCCTCGTCTTCAAGCAAGACATATTCGTTCTCGCCACGCTGATAGGCTTTCACCTCGTCTTCATCTTTCACGTCCTTGCCGGTGACGGCATCAACATAGTGGCTAACGACGCGGTTTTGGGTGGCGCGATTGAGCGTGTGAAAACGCACTTTCTCATTTTCGGAAGTGGCCGGCATCATCTGCACCGGGCAGGTGACGAGCGACAGTTTGAGGTAGCCTTTCCAGTAAGGCCGGATCGCCATGGAAACCTCCGATCACCCGGCGCGGCGCTGGTGAGCGCCGGCCGCGCCGCGTGATTTCGTCGTCGACGCGCGCGCGGCCTTCTGTCTGCTCTTTCCGGCATTGGCATTTGCAGCGGTGCGCTTCGTCTTGGCCGGCGTCGCCATGCCGGCGCTTTCGCGTAGAGCCTGTAGCAGGTCGCTCGGTTTGGGAGCCGGCGGCGCCTTTTTCTTCGGAAGGGTGCGGCCTTCGATCTTGGCCTTCACCAGTTCGGCGACGGCCGCTTCATAACGGTCGTCGAACTGCTTCGGGTCGAACTCGCCCTTCTTGGTGTTGATGATGTGCTTGGCAAGATCCAGCATCTCGCCTTGGATCTTGAGATCCGGCATCTCCTCGAATGCCTTCTCGGAGGAGCGAACCTCATAATCGAAGTTCAAGGTTGAGCCGACCAGCCCTTTTCCATGGGGACGGATGAGGAGCGTTCGCAGGCGCCGGAACAGCACCGTTCGGGCAATGGCCGCGACCTTGGCTTTCTTCATACCATCCCTCAGGAGTTTGAAAGCGTCGCTGCCCATCTTGTCGGGAGCCAGATAATAAGGTTTGTCGAAATAGACGTCATCGACCTCGTCAAAAGGAATAAAGGCCTCCACCTTCAGCGTCTTGTCGCTTTCGGGAATGGCGGCCGCGACTTCCTCGGGCTCGAGCACGACATAGCGGCCGTCCTCAATCTCAAAACCCTTGACCTGGTCCTCCCGCTCGACCGGATCGCCGGTCTCGCCGTCCACGAATTCTCGGCGCACCCGGTTGCCGGTCTTCCTGTTCAGCGTATGAAACGCGATCCGCTCGGATGTGGAGGCGGCGGTATAGAGCGCCACCGGGAAAGCCACCTCTCCGAACTTGATAAAACCCTTCCAATTCGCCCTCGGGGCAACCATCTCGCTCGCGCTCCTGACGCAACCTGTGCGAGTCAACCGAATCAGTTTACGATTGGTTCCGAGTCAAAACGAATCAAATTTCAATAGCTTAATCAGAATTACCCACGCTTTTTCCAGGTCTCTTTCATCTCCTTGAATCTGATAGGTGTTTTTCTTGACTAAGTGCTTTTAAGGTGAAAACAACCAGGAGATAAAGCCGCTGACGACCGATTTCCCTGGTGTGACTGCTCATTCGATGCGTTGTCCCTCGCCGTCGAACACATGCAGATATTGGGGCGGGAAGGCGACATTGACCTTCGGCCCCGCCTTCAGCGCTTCGCGGTCCAGAGTGAAGATCTTGAACGGCAGGCCATGCAGGGCGAGGTGCAGGATAATGCCGAAGCCGGTGGGTTCGACGAGTTCCACGTCGGTGGCAAGCCCGCTCCCGTCGTTCGTGATCAGCACATGCTCCGGCCGAATGCCGAGCGTCACCTTCGTGCCGTCTGCAAGCGGCAGCGGCTTTGCCAGCGGCACGATCGTTCCATCCTTCAGCTTGACGCCGCCCGCGGTGTAGCTGGCCTCGAGGAAATTCATTCCGGGCGAGCCGATGAAACCGGCGACGAAGAGATTGGCGGGGCGATCATAGAGTTCCAGCGGGCTGCCGACCTGCTGCACCACGCCGCCATGCATGGCGACGATCCGGTCCGCCAGCGTCATCGCCTCGATCTGGTCGTGTGTGACGTAGATCGAGGTCGCCCTCAGCTCGCCGTGCAGTTTCTTGATTTCGGCGCGCATCTGTTCGCGCAGGCGCGCATCGAGGTTGGAGAGCGGTTCGTCGAACAGGAACGCTTTCGGCTGGCGGACGATGGCGCGGCCCATGGCGACACGCTGGCGCTGGCCGCCGGAGAGCGCTTTCGGCCGTCGTTCAAGCAACGGGTCGAGGCCGAGCTTGGCGGCGGCCGCGGAGACCGCGCTCGCGATCTTCTCCTTCGCCGTTTTCCGCAGCCTCAGACTGTAGCTCATATTGCCGGCGACATTCATATGCGGATATAGCGCATAGGACTGGAACACCATGGCGATGTCGCGGTCCTTGGGATGCAGTTCGTTCACCCGGGCGCCTGCAATACGGATCTCACCTGATGTGACTTCCTCCAGCCCGGCAATCATCCGCAACAGCGTTGACTTGCCGCAGCCGGAGGGACCGACGAGCACGACGAATTCGCCATCTCTGATGTCGAGGTCGACGCCGTGCAGCACCTGCACGTGGCCATAGGCTTTGCGGATATTCTGGATATCGATCGATGCCATTCTGTTTAACCCTTGACCGCGCCGGCCGTCAGGCCCTGGACGAGATAACGCTGGATGAGCAGGAAGAAGAGGCCGGCAGGAATGAGCGCCATGACGCCCGCCGCCATCATCTGCCCGAAATCCACCGAGAATTTCGAAACGAAGGTGAGAAGCCCGACAGGGAAGGTCGCCGCGTCGTTGCCGTTGATCAGCATCAGCGCGAAGAGCAGTTCGCTCCAGGCGGCGGTAAAGACGAAGCCGAGCGTCGCGGCGATGCCGGGCAGCGTCAGCGGCAGGATGATCTGGCGAAACGCGGTGAACTGCGTCGCCCCGTCGATCATCGCCGCCTCTTCGAGATCCTTGGGAATGCCGTCGAAGAAGGACTGCATCAGGAAGGTGGCGAAAGGCACGTTGAAAGCGGTGTAGACGATGACGAGGCCGGTCAGGCTGTTGGTCAGATGCAGAGGCGACAGGATCTTGAAGATCGGCGCGACCAGCATGACGAGCGGGAACATCTGGGTCAGCAGCATCAGCGCGACGATCCAGTATTTCGCCCGAAAATTGAAGCGCGACAGCGCATAGCCGGAAAGCGAGGCGCAGATCGTCACCGTCACGGCCGTCGAGGCCGAGACGATCAGGCTGTTCTTGAAGAAGGTCGGAAAGGCGCTGTGCTGCAGCACGAAAGCATAGTGATCCCAGCTGGTGCGCGACGGCCACATCCGCACGCCCTCGGTATAGAGCAGATCGTTCGGCGTCACCGAGACCTTGAGCAACCAGAACAGCGGGAAGAGCGCGAAAGCGATATAGCAGAGGATCGCCAGACGGTGCGCGATCGTTGGGATGAGCGATCGTTTCATGGCCTCAATCCTTGTTCAGCAACGTCTGCCGCAGCAGGATGATCAGCATCGAATAGGCAAGCAGCAGTGCCAGCAACACCAGCGCGATCGCCGAGGCGTAACCGAAATCGAGCCGCTTGAAGGCCGTGGTGAAGATGTAGCTCGCGACGATCTGCGTCCGGTCGGCCGGCCCGCCATTGGTCATGACGACGATGAGATCGGCGAAGTTGGAGATCCACACGGTGCGCAAGAGCACGGTGATGGCGATCGTCGGCGCGAGAAACGGCAGGGTGATCGAGCGGAAACGCTGGAACCAGCCGGCACCATCGATAGAGGCCGCCTCGTAGAGATCGCGCGGGATGGCCTGCAGCGCCGCAAGCAGGGTGATGGCAAAAAACGGAATGCCCCACCAGACATTGGCGACGATCGGCCCCCACATCGCATGATCGGGATCGGATAGAATGTTGCCCGGCTCATGCATCAGCCCGAGCGCGAAGAGCCAGTGCGGGATCGGCCCGATGACCGGATTGAACAGCCAGGCCCAGTTGAGACCTGCGAGAAAGGACGGCACCGCCCAGGGCAGGAAGACCAGCGCCTGCGCGATTGCGCGGCCCGGGAACGGCTTGTCGAGCAGCAACGCCAGAATGAGGCCGAAGATGAATTGCAAGACGACGGATGCGCCAGTCCACCACAGCGTGTTCCTCAGCGCACCGTAAAAAGCCGCGTCGCTCGACAACTCGCGAAAATGCTCGAGCCCGATGAAGCCGCCGGAAAAGGGGTTGAGCAGCTGAATATCGCGGAAGGCATAGGACAGCCCGAGCGTCAGCGGCACCAGCATCACCGCAATGATCAGGATCAGCGACGGCGCGCTGTAGAGATAGGGCTCCGAAGCATCGGCAAGACGGCGCAGCCACGGCCTGCGGTCGCGACGCATGTCGAGCATATCGGCGGAAATGGTCATCGGATTGCGGTTTCCATTGTCTTGATCAGCGGAGTCTCGCCCGGGTGATACATCTGAAGCAGGAGGTCGAGGCCCCCTCATCCGCCTGCCGGCACCTTCTCCCCGCTGGGGAGAAGGGAATATGCCGCGACGTCTCCGTTCCCTTCTCCCCAGCGGGGAGAAGGTGGCCCGAAGGGTCGGATGAGGGGGCTCCGCACTCAGAGCCCACCAATTACTTTTTGGCCAGGAACTTCTGCTGCGCCTTGGTCAGATAATCCGCCCACTGGTCGGCCAGGTCCTTCGCCGAGATATCGCCGAGCAAGGCCTGTTGCGAGGTCTTGATCGCGAGCGAATCCTTGAAGAAGGCGAACTCCTCCAGATAGGTCGGCATCACGGTCGGCACCGTGTTCGGATCCGCCAGTTCCTCGAACCAGCCCTTGAACTGGTCACCGGCATAGAAGGGATCCTTCTCGGCCACCGTATAGGCCGGCAGGGCGCCGATGCGCTTGTTCCACTCGATATTGCCTTCCGGCCCTTCGAGGGTGGCGATCAGCTTCCAGGAGAGATCCTTGTTGGCGCTCGTCGAAAACATCGACCAGCCGCCATAACCGATGGTCGGGAAGGACTTGCCGTCGGGCCCCTTCGGCAGCGGCGCAACGCCGAAATCGTCCTTCTTCATGCGTTCGGCAATGGCGATCAGCGCATCCGGATCCTGGTCGAGGAAGGCGCAGGTGCCGGAATAGAAGCCGGCGACGACTTCGTTGAAGCCCCAGTTGACGCTGTCCTTCGGCGCATAGCCCTTCTTGTAGAGATCGACCATCCACTCGATGCCCTTTGCCCAGCCGGGGCTGTTCATGGTCGAGGTGCCGTCTTCCTTGAAGTACTTGTTGTCGCCGGCCATCGTGGCGGCAAATATCATCCAGCCATTGAGGCCGCCCGGGCCGCCGCGCATGCAGTAGCCATATTTGCCCGGCAGCTTGGAGACCTTTTCGGACGCGGCAGTAAACTCCTCGAGCGTCTTCGGCGGCGCGGCGACACCAGCCTCCGAAAGCAGCTTCTTGTTGTAGAACATTGCCCTGAGATAGAAGCCATAGGGCAGCATGTAGGCGGTGTTCTTGACGTCGCGGCCGAGCTCGAGCGCGCGCGGCGTCAGCTCCTTGGTGTGCTCCCATTTTTCGAGATAGGGCTCGAGGCTTTCGAGCATGCCGTTATTGGCATAGAGCGACAGCCAGGTATCGGGCATCTCCATCACATCGGGCACGTCACCGGCCGAGACCATGGTCGCGAATTTCTGGAAGGCTTCGTTCCAGGGCAGCGAGATGATATCGACCTTGGTGCCGGGATTGGCGGCCTCGAACTTGCCGACGATTGATTTCAGCGTTTCGGTGCGCTCCGGGCTGGTGATGACTTCGACAAGCTTGAGCGTCGTATCGGCAAAGGCCGTGCCGGCCATCATCGAAGCAAAGAACGTCGAGATTATTAGTTTTTTCATGGCTCAGTTCCCCCTTGTTAGGTTTCTCTCGGGTTTCAGGATTGTGAGGCGGCGGCGAGCGCCTCCTCGATGTCCCTCCACAGAGCCTCGGTTCCTTCGAGGCCGACATGGAGGCGTACGGATCGCGCATGGATGCCGAAGGTTTGCGCGGAGTTCGGCTGTGCCTTCTGCTGAAGCACGACCTCGCCTGGTACGATCAGGCTTTCATGCCCACCCCAGCTTACACCCAGTTTGAACAGCTTGAGATGGTCGGCGAAGGCGCGGATATCGACGCCGTCGCGGAAGATGAACGAGAACAGGCCCGAGGTGCCGTTGAGCCCCGCGGGCAGGCTGTTGGCGAGGGCCGGATGACAGACCGTCTCCACCACCTCGAGCCGCTGCAGGCGCTTGGCGATGTCAAGTGCGGAGGCCTCATGCGCCTTCATGCGCAGCGGCAGCGTGCGCAGGCCGCGGATCAGCAGCCAGGCGTCGAAGGGTGAAAGCTTGCCGCCGAGGTAGGGATAGGCCTCGGCCTTGACGCGCGCGATCATCTCCTTCGAACCGGCGATGACGCCCGCCACCACATCGCTGTGGCCGCCGAGATATTTCGAAGCGGAATGGATGACGAGGTCGACGCCGAGCGTCAGCGGCCGCTGGAAGAACGGGCTCGCCCAGCTGTTGTCGATCATCGAGACGGCGCCGTGATGCCTGGCGAGTGCTGCCAGCGCGCCGACATCATGCGCCTCCATCACCCAGCTCGTCGGACTTTCCAGGTAGAGCAGCTTGGCGCCGGGCAGCGCTCGGGCGACCGCTTCCTCGTCGCGCCCGTCGACATAGGTCACCTCGATCTTCATCCGCTTGAGGATGGTGCCGAACAGGCGGAAGGCATCGGGATAGACATGGCGGACCGCGACGATGCGGTCGCCCGGCTCGACGAAGCTCAGCACCGCCGAGGAGATCGCCGCCATGCCGCTCGCAAAACCCAGCGCATCCTCTGCGCCTTCGAGCTTGGCCAGCATCTCCTCGAAAGCGCGCACCGTCGGGTTCAGGCCGCGCGTATAGATCGGCCGCACCTTCTCGCCGCGATAGGCGGCAATCATCTCGTCATAATCGGAAAAGGTGAAAAGCGAGGTTTGGAAAATCGGCGGCACGACGGCCTCGGCGAAGTTGGCTTCGTCGTGCGCCGTGATGAGGGAGGCAAAATCGAACGGTTCGGCGCCGTTGCTCATTTGGACATTTCCTTGATGTCTTCTTCGACGATATCGAGAATTTTCAGTGTTTCCGCCCGCGCCGCCTCGGCATCCCGCGCAGCGATCGCGTTGAAAAGCGTGCGGTGAAAGGGAAAGGACCGGCGGGCGAAATCCTGCCGGTCGAACGGGTGCTCCCAGAAGCGCTCGAAGGTCTCGCGCATCTGCTCGAGCAGCTGGCGAAACAGCGGATTGTGGGTGGCGTCATAGACGGCGAGATGGAAGGCGAGATCCTCAGGCCCGGATGTGCCTTTTTCCAGATGCACCCGCTCCATCTCGTTGAGCTTCTCCTCGATGACGACGAGATCCTTCTCGGTGCGCCGCCGGGCCGCCACCATGCCCGCCTCGCATTCGATGCCGCGGCGAACCTCCAGCGTCTGCAGCAGTGCGTCGCGCAGATGGACGGCGTCGAACGACAGCGGCATATGGATTGTCGCCCGGGACACCGGCTTCAAAAGATAGGTGCCGCTGCCCTTGCGCGTCTCGATGACGCCGAGCGCCTGGAAATGCCGGATGGCCTCGCGAATGGTCGAACGGCCGACGGCAAGGGCCGCCATCAGCTCCCGCTCGGCCGGCAGCCGATCACCCGCCTGCAACCGCGCTTCCTCCACATAATCCGCCAGCGCATCGGTCACCTGACGCGCCCGGTCCATGACGGGAAGCGGCCGGATCACCGGCCTGTCGCTACGATTTGCCTTCATGGTTCCCCATTTTCTTGCTCAGGCAGTCGACGCCGAAATTGGTCTGACATCTTAGCATTCCGCAAAGATGGGAAGACGTCAAGTCATGTTGTGGGAGTAATCCCGCCCTCCACAACGCCCTTTTGCACTAGCGGAACGGTTCTCGTCACCTCGAGTAAAGAGCCGGCATCGCCTTGCAAGCCGAGCTTCTTCCTCTTGCGCCTGGCCGGGGTCTGTCGGAATATGACCCCGTCGGGGTCGAAGGAATGGTTGGGAAATGGCGGAGGAGCGAATAAGGGGCCTTGATGGCATCCGGGCTCTCGCCATCCTTGGTGTGTTCTATACGCATTTCGTCGATGGAGACTCCTTGCTCGGCGATCTGGCGGTGCGAGCGTTCTTCATTTTGAGTTCCTTCCTGATCACCGGCAACCTGGTCGCGTTGCGCGACTCCGAGGGGCTCGGTTTTGCGGCGCTGCGATTTTTCTACGCGCGAAGAGCGCTCAGGCTCCTGCCGATCTACTACGCCATGGTCCTGGCCCTCGCCGCGATCGGCCTCGTCACGTTCCGGGATGGGCTTTTTTATCATCTCGCCTTTCTGTCGAACGTCTGGTTCGCGATGGGCAAGAATTGGAACCCATGGGTGCTTGCACATACCTGGACCCTGTCCGTCGAATGGCAGTTCTATCTCCTTTGGCCGCTGGTTGTCCTGAACTGCACAAACAGATCGGTGACGCTGGCCGCCGCAGGCGCCATCGCCATTGCGCTGGCATTCTGGCTCGGCTGTTATGTCACGGGCTATTACCCCGACAACGTGGTCTTGTGGCCGCCCTTCTCGCTGGATGCACTGGGCGTGGGAGCCTTGATTTTCTTTTTTTCGGGCATGCTGGTACGCCCGAGCCAAACGCGGCTAATTGCAGCAATCCTGCCGGCAGCATTGTGGGGTGGCCTGCAACTCGTCGAGACAGATGGCCGCCCACAATCCCCGGTGGTCGTCGATTTTCTTCTACAAATTCTTCCGCTTCTGCCGTTGGCAATTGTGATTGCCATAACGGCATCAGGGAACAGCCCGATTCTCAATCGCATCCTTGGAGCCCGGCCCTTGGCCTATCTCGGGCGCATCAGCTACGGATGTTATCTCTACCACTTCCCGATGCTTTGGCTGATAACGGAGATGATGTGGCGGGTGTTCGATTATCCGCTGAAGCGGGGGATCATCCAGCTGGTCGTCGTCGCGATCCCCACAATCGCTTTTTCCGCCCTGAGCTGGGAACTCATCGAACGGCCTATCCAAAAATGGCGGACCGGGAGCCGCCAAAAGGTGGCGCAGACCAAGTTCACCGCATGAGCGGAGAAAGCCTTCTTGGAGGAGCATGACGTAAGATGCCCGAGGGGTTATGAAGCATGCGCGACTACCTGAAAAGCAAGGACTTGCACCGACATATGCGCTCGCTGTTGGCTTCGACGTTTCAGGAGCTCGGCTGGGAATCGCAACCTGGCGGCAAGTGCAGCTTTGCCCGGGGCGGAAGGCATTGTTGGCTCCAGGTATCCCAATCTTCGAACATCCTTATCGGCGCCAAGTTCACGATCAATATGACCGAGCGCTCCGGCTCCGCCGGCGACACAAGAATCCTTCATCGCCTCGACGAGGCGGATCGGACAGTTGGCAAAACCCTGGAAGAAACCATCATCGCCCGCCTTCCGAGGCCCGATCCCGATCCGGAGGTCGAAGTCGTCGGCGACAATGGCCAACTTGTGTTGGTCAAGCTTGGTGACCTGGCTCGAGCAAATTCGCGACAATGGGAGGCTCCCTCCGACATCTGGCTGCCTTATTTCAGCAAAAACGATCTTGACGATTGGGCTGCGTTTCTCTTGCCTCGCCTTGAGCGATTGACCGCGCCGTCTTCATCGGAAAAGATCGATCCGCAGTTTTGGGTTCAGCGATTTCGCCGCCTCACGGGTTTGTTTCGCTCAAAGTGAAAGGCATCCGATCGACCGGGTTCTAACCGGCCACCGGCTTCAGATCGACAAGCGCCTTGATCGGCAGGTGGTCCGAAGCGATGCGGGCGAGCGGCGTATCGTGCGCCTCTACCTCCGAAATGATCCCCTTGCGGTTGGCGATGATGCGGTCGAGCGCCAGCAGCGGCAGGCCGGCGGGAAAACTCGGCACGGCGGGCGGCAGCTCGCCGAAGGCGGATTGGAATGTGTTCAGCGACGAGCGGTCGCCGAGCCGCCATTCGTTGAGGTCGCCGAGCAGGATGGTCGGCATCTCATGCCTGTCGTTGATCAGTTCGACGAGGGTACGGGCCTGCTGGGCTCTGCTGTGGCGCAACAGGCCGAAATGCGCGGCGATGATCCGCAGCGCGCCGCCCTCTTCCAGCTCAATTTCGACGACGAGGGCGCCGCGCGGCTCCAGCCCCGGCAGTTTCACCTGGTGCACGTCATGCACCAGCCCCTTCTTGAACAGCACGACATTGCCGTGCCAGCCATGCGCCTTCGCCATGCCGGCGACCGGCACAGGGATCAGCCCCGTCTCCCGCTCCAGCCGGCCGAGATCGAGTATGCCCGTGCGCTCGCCGAAACGTGTGTCGGCCTCCTGCAGCGCAATCACGTCGGCGCCGATTTCATGGATCACCCGGCTGGTCCGCTCCGGATCGAAGCGGCGGTCGGTACCGACACACTTGTGGACATTGTAGGAAGCGATCAACGTTCCGGCGCTACGCGGCCTTGCCTCCATATGCGCTGCGTCAAGCCGCTTTTTCCTGCTCCTGATCGAGGCGAGAATGCTGGCGGGAAGACTGTCTTTCCTGGCGTGCATTGGGAAGCGCACTTGTTCCGTTGATCAACGAGGCTACTCACTCGGCAGTATAGGCGGCCGCGCGGAACTTGCCATGTCGGAATGCAAAAAATCCGTCAGAGGTAGGGCGAACCAAGCCACAGCACCTTCTCGATCAGCCGCACCGGGAAGGGCCGCGCGCGTAAGCCGTCCAGCGTCACCAGCGTTGCCGATTTCAGGGTTTCTTCGATATGCTCGTCGATCTCGGCGGCAAAGCCCTCATTCAGCACTTCGAGGTCGACCTCGAAATTCAGCCTGAGCGAACGTGGATCGAGGTTGGAGGAGCCGACATAGGCCCAGGTGCCGTCGATCGTCAAAAGCTTCGAATGGCTGAAGCTGCCGGTCGAGCGCCAGATGCGGCAATAATTTTTGAGAATCTGATCGAATTGCGCCGTCATCGCCCGATCGACCAGCATGAGATTGTTGAGAGCCGGTACGACGATATCGACTTCAACGCCGCGCCGCGCCGCCGTCACCAGGGCGCTGATGAGTTCGCGGTCCGGCAGGAAATAGGGCGACATGATGCGGATCGATTGACGCGCAACAGAAAAGGCGCCCATCAGCATCTTATGGTTGGTTTCCAGGCTGCGGTCCGGTCCCGAAGCGACGACGCGCATCAGGATGGGGTCGCCGGGGCTGCGCTGCGGCGGTTCGATACGCCAGGCCTCGTCGTTCAACAGTTCGTCGGTGGTGAACCGCCAGTCTTCGGCGGCAAGATCGAAGAGATCGGCGACAACGGGGCCGGTGACGCTGAAATGCGTATCACGGGCAAAAGTCTCCCCCGTCGCCTCCTCGCTGAATCCCGCCCTGATATTCATCCCGCCTGTCAGCGCAATGCGTCCATCGACGATCAGGATCTTGCGGTGGGTGCGCAGATTGGCATAGGGCAGGCGCAAACCCATGATGACATTGCCGTTGAAGACGGCGACGGTGACGCCGCCCTCCTTGAGATGGCCAAGAATGCTCGGCACCGAATAACGCGCGCCGACGGCGTCGATCAGCACCCGGACCGTCACACCCCGTTTCACCGCGGCAATCAGCGCATCGGCGATGCGCAGGCCGATGACATCACGGTCGAAGATGTAGGTTTCGAGCAGGATGCTGCGCTCCGCTTCATCGATGGCGGATTTCATCGCGGCATAGGCCTCGTCGCCAGTCTCCAGCATATCGATTGTATTGCCTGAGGTCAGCGGGTTGCGTGTGACGCGGTCGCCAAGCGTCTGCAGCGCAGCAAAGCGGCGGCCGAACTGACTGATCACGGTCTCGGCGTCGGCGTCGAACGTCTCCAGCTCGTCGGTCCCGGGAGCGAGCAGCAGAGCGTCCCGACGAATGCTCAGCGATTTGCGGCGGATGCGATTGATGCCGGCAATCGCATAAAGCAGCGCACCGACAACAGGCGAGAGGATGATGACGCCGACCCAGCCGATTGCCGCGCGCACCTCCTCCTTGGTCATGGCGGCATGGATCGCCGCCGCGGCTCCCATGGCGATCGAAACGACAAAGAGGATATGCGGCCAGTAAGTCGACAGGAGATAGAACATCGCTGGCCAATATAGCCGCGAAACGGCGGCGTTCAATTATGCCGCCGCTCCCCCATGGCGCGAATTTCTCCTCGGGATTATTTTGCCGGGAGTGGCGGCCATTCGATCGCCGGAACAATCCTGGTTGAGATCGATTCCTCCTCAGAAGATGAGGATCGCCATCATGAACATCGCCGCAAGCGTCGGTCCTGCCTTGGCGCTCGAAGTCGCGGATGCCGAAAGCATTGCCGAACTCCGGCGTCAGGCCGAGGACTGCACCCGCTGTGACCTCTATCGCAATGCGACGCAGATCGTCTTCGGTGAAGGTCCGGGAAAGGCAGAGATCGTCCTTGTCGGCGAGCAGCCGGGTGACCGGGAAGATATCACCGGCAGGCCCTTTGTCGGCCCGGCAGGCCATCTGCTCGACCTCTGTCTCGATGAGGCCGGTCTGGATCGTCAACGCTGCTACGTCACCAATTCCGTCAAGCACTTCAAGTTCACGCCGCGCGGCAAACGGCGGCTGCATGCGAAACCCAATGCCGGCGAGATAAGGCGTTGCGCCTGGTGGCTCGGCGCGGAGCTCAACATCCTGCAGCCGAAACTCGTGGTGGCGCTGGGCGCAAGCGCGCTTTACGCGCTGCTTGGGCCGAAGGCGAAATTGACGCCCGAGCGCGGTCATGTCCTGCAGCCTGCAAACCACCCGCCGGTTCTGGTGACCATCCACCCCTCCTATCTCCTGAGAATCCGTGATGAAGCCGAGCAGCAAAGGCAGCGCCAGGCATTCGTGTCAGATCTGCACAGGGCGGCGGAATTTCAACTTCGATGAATGCCGATTCTCAACCTTGATATGCTGCAATGCGAAATATTTGCGGTTGCGTTCCGATTTCGCTTGAAACCGCGCCCCTCCTCTGGAACCATCCTGACAGTATCGCGTTCGAACGACGGCAAAATGTGACTGGAGATCAGCGATGGCAGAAACTCGGGAAGAGTGGATCAAAAAACGTGCATACGCCCTCTGGGAAGAAGAGGGCTATCCGACAGGACGGGATTCCATCCATTGGGAACAGGCACGCCACGAGCGCGACGCGCTCGAAGGCTCCTCTTCCAACGGCAAAGAGGCCAAACCCCGGGCCAAGCGCGCCGCAACGACCACGAAGGCCGCCCCAGGAGCCAAGACGAACGGCGTCGTCACGCCGGCGCCCAAGCGGACCGCAAGCCGCAAGACGGCGACCTGAATATTGGAATCCCGATTACATCGTTGAAAGGGCGTCACCGTGGCGCCCTTCGGCCTTTCTTTGTCATATGTCTGAATTAGTTGTGTTTTATAGAAGCTTGCAGACGGGTTTTCCGCGCTGGGGGGTGAACAATGGCCGGATGACGCTGCAAGCTTTGAAGCTTCCAAAGAATTTGAGGCTTCGCCCGCAAGCCGGGAACAAGACCGTACAAAGACTGTTTATGGCGAAACGAGGGAGGCAGCCATGAACGATCGTATCCAAATGCTCTTCGTCACGGCTCTTGCCGCCCGCAGCCACGCTTCCAACGTAATCGTGTGAGCCATGGAAATATCGCTCCTGCTCATCGCCGCTCTGCTTTATCTCGGTCTGGCGCTCGGCTTCATCCTCGTCATCGATAACCTCGTCGGACTGGTTTTCCGCGAGTCCCATACCCCGCTGCAACTGCCGTCCTTCGACATTGGCCGCGCCTTCGCAGCGTCGCAGAAATTCCAGCGGAAATAACGGTTCCCGGCTGGCGCCCACGCACGGTTAAAAAGTAGGGTGGCCTGGCGCATCGGCCCGAAAATCGGAATTGATTTTCGGAAAGCAGGATGAGATCGAGGACAATGGGACAGGCGCGAAGCGTTCAGCCGGCGACTTGGCTTTTTGCGGCGCGCTCGTTACGCGACTTCGGCGACGGTTTCGTGGCCATCCTGTTGCCGGTCTACCTCCTTGCTCTTGGATTTTCGCCCCTGCAGGTCGGTGTCATTGCAACGGCATCCCTCTTCGGATCCGCGCTTTTGACGATCATCATCGGATTTCTCGGCGCGCATCATGATCTCCGCCGCCTGCTTTTGGCAGCCGCCGGCCTGATGGTCGCCACCGGTGTCGCCATGCCCATGATCAACGACTATACCTGGCTGCTCGCCGTCGCCTTTGCCGGCACGATCAACCCGTCGGCAGGCAGCGTGAGCATCTTCGTGCCGCTTGAAAATGCGGTCCTTGCCCGGGAGGCGACCAACGCCGATCGAACGAGAATGTTTGCGCGCTACAGCCTGGTCGGAGCGCTCGCAAGCGCCGGCGGCGCGCTTGCCGCGGCGCTGCCCGACGTCATGACGCGGTTCGGGATGACGCAACTGAGTTCGATCAGGCTGATGTTCGTTCTCTATGCACTCGTTGGCATTCTTGGCGGCCTTCTTTATGCCCGCATACCGCCTCGCCCGGTGACGCACGAAGACCACAAGCCGGCGGCACTCGGACCTTCGCGCGCCATCGTCATGAAGCTCGCAGCCCTCTTCAGTCTCGACGCCTTCGCCGGAGGTTTCGTGGTCCAGTCCTTGCTCGCGCTGTGGCTGTTCGAACGATTCGATCTTTCGCTGTCCGAGGCTGGAGTGTTTTTCTTCTGGACCGGAGTGCTGTCGGCGTTTTCGTTTCCTGTCGCCGCCCGGCTATCGAAGCGGATTGGTCTCGTGAACACCATGGTGTTCACCCACATTCCATCAAGCATAGCTCTCGGCCTTGCCGCATTCGCTCCCACCTTGCCGTTGGTGCTCGCCTTGCTGCTGGTTCGGGCCGCGCTTTCGCAGATGGATGTGCCAACCCGGTCTTCTTACGTGATGGCTGTTGTCACCGAGGCGGAGCGAGCCGCCGCCGCAAGCTTCACATCGGTGCCGCGCAGCCTCGCATCGGCTGCCAGCCCTGCGCTGGCCGGCGCTCTTTTCGCCGCGTCTTATCGGGCCTGGCCGCTTGTCATCTGCGCCGGCCTAAAGATCATATACGACCTCTTGCTGTTGCTGCAGTTCCGCCACCTCAAGCCGCCCGAGGAATCCTGAAGTGCATTGCCTGCCTCCGGCGGAAGTTCATCGGCTACCGCCTGCGGACGCAGCGCTGACGCTGCGCCGGCGGGCGCGGGCAGCGTCAGCTGCAGCGGGCGCATGCCCCCTCAGGTCCGTACTCTGAGAGCTCGTTCCGTTCTGTCGGCGATTTGGGTCACGGCATAGGCGATCACCATGTAGATCACCACGGCGACCAGGAAGGCTTCGAGGTAGTAGAAGTTCAGCGCCGCGGTCAACTGCGACTGTGCGAATATGTCGACCACCTCGATGGCGAAGCCGAGCGACAGCGCCTTCATGATGACCATGAAGGAGTTGGCGAGATCCGGGATGGCGGCGACGATCACCTGCGGCAGCATGACCCGGCGGAAGAGCTGGCTCTTCTTGTAGCCGAGCGAATAGGCGGCGTCCGCCTGCCCCGTGTCGAAAGAATTTAGGGCGCCCTTCACGACTTCGGCCTGGAAGGCTGCGACGCAGGCGGTGAGAGCGACGATCAAGGTCACCCAGTTGGGCGTGGAGTGGCCGTTATAGTCGATGCCGACGAGCGACGTCGTGAACTGCAGAAACGACGGCAGGCCGTAGTAGGCAAGGAAGATAACGATCACCATGGGCACGCCTTTGAAGGCGACCTTGTAGGCGACGACGAGCTGGCGGAGCACCGGGATCTTCCGATACTCGACCATGGCAAACAGGCTGCCGACGATCGTCGATAGGACGAAGATTGCGAGCGCCATGGCAAGCGTCAGCGGCACAGCGCCGAGGATCTCATAAAGGTCGGGGAGAAGAACTTCGCTGTCGAAAATCATGCCTTCCCTCCTCGATCAGACGCTGGCCATCAGCGGGGCACGGATCGTCGCGTCGCCGGGCACATATCTTCCCGACCGACGCTCGAAGGACCTCACGACGGCCCAGGCGATGAGGCAAAGGACCGAGTACAGCACCGCCAGTACGAGGTAGGTCTCGAACTGGTATTGGTTGTAGTCCCGCTCCATCACGAGGTGGGCGGTGGCCATGACGTCGGCCGCGCCGATGTACATGACAAGCGCCACGTTGTGGATCAGGTAGATGATGGAGTTGCCATACCCCGGCAGCGCAATGTGGACGGCCTGCGGAGCGATGACGCGCAATAGCTTTTGGCGGAAGGTGTAGCCCAGGCTGTCCGCCGCATCGTGCTGGCCTCGCTCGACTGCGAGGTACGCCGGACGCATGACCTCCGAAAGATAGCCGCCATGGTAGAGGCTGAGGCCTAGCATGGCGGCTATCGTCGGCGAGACGAAGTCGCCGATACCGAACAGGCCGACGAGCACGGGAAGCCCATAGAAGGCGACGAACAACTGAAGGACGACGGGAACGCTGCGGGCATAGGAGACGTAGAGGTCGGCCAACTGGCTGATCACCGGGATCCTGCGCACCCGGAACGTCGTCGCGATCGATGCCAGCACGAAGCCGGCGGCCATGGCCGTGAATGTGATCGCAAGCGTCAGCGGCAATGCCGAGAGCAACTCGGGGATCATTATGGAAAGGTCCACTTGGGAACGCTCCTTCTTTCAGTCTTTGCCTGGTCGCCGGCTTCGAAGCCTGGGGTTACTTCATGTATGTGGTGATGTCCTCGCCGAACCATTTCTGCGAGAGCTTGGCGAGCGTGCCGTCGGCCTTGAGCTCCTTCAGTGCCTTATCGAAGCCCTCGGCGAGCGCCTTGTTCTCTTCCGAGCGGTGGATCAGCACGAAGGTGTTGTTGATCGCGACCGGCTCGCTCGCCTGAAGGTTCAGCTTCTGCTCGTCGATCACCGTCTGCTCGCCGAGATTGGACGGAAGGACGAGCGCATCGTACTTGCCGTTCTCGACTTCCTTCAGACGGTCCGGATAAGGGATGCCTGCGCTCGAAGCGGTGATCTCGATCTTGTAGTCGGGGTTCTTTTCCTGCCAGGCCGTCGCGAACTTGTAGATGCCGCCGCCTGCCGTCACGGGCACGATCTTCTTGCCGACCAGATCCTTCATTTCCTTGATACCGCTGTCCTTGCGGCTGTAGATCTTGATCAGGCTGGCGCCAATCGGAGCTTCCGGGATGAGGAACTGCTTTTCACGAGCCGGGGCGCGGTAGTAGCCGCCCGTCGCCACGTCGTACTTGCCCGTCGCAAGCCCAGTCTCCTGCGCGATGTCGGCGGCGCCCTCCATCACGAACTTGTACTGGGGAAGCTTGGCGTTGACGGCCTTCAGCACGTCCGGCTCGTAGCCCTGCGGCTCCACGCCGATCGCGCCCCAGGACAGCGGCTTGGATTCGGCCGCGGTGGCGATCTTGATCGTGCGGACGTCCTCTGCGAATGAGGCGGTTGCGAATGCGATCGCGACGCCTGCTACGGCGAGACCGAGACCACGGCGAGAGATTGAACTCATAGAAGTCATGTCAGGCATCCTTTCTTACTGAATCGCGCGTTCGGAATTGAGGAACTGAGCGAGGCGCGGGTTGGAAGGGCTATCGAAGATTTCGGACGGACTGCCGTCGGCTGTGACGACACCCCGGTCCATGAAGACGATGCGGTTCGAGATATTCTTCGCGAACTGCATCTCGTGGGTGACGAGAAGTGAAGTGATGCCCGAGGACGTTACATCCTTGATCACCTTCAGCACCTCGTTCACGAGCTCGGGATCAAGCGAGGATGTAGGCTCGTCGAAGAGCATCACGTCCGGCTTGACCGCGAGTGCTCGGGCAATACCCGTTCTCTGGAGCTGTCCGCCGGAAAGCTGGGACGGATAGTTGTCGAGCTTGTCGGAAAGCCCTACCCGCTCGAGTTCCTGCAGCGCGACGCTGCGAGCCTCTTCCTTCGACTTGCCCTGCACGACGATTAGCGGATCCATGACGTTCTGGATGACCGTCATGTTCTTGAAGACATTGAACTGCTGGAACACCATCGCGGTGCGCAGGCGGATCGCCTGTATGGCCGCCTTGTCCGGGCGTGCGAAGTCCATCCTGATGTCGTCGAAGTCGATCTTCCCGGACTGCGGCTTGACGAGGTGATTTATGCACTTCAAGAGCGTCGTCTTGCCGGTCCCGCTCGGACCGATGATCGAAACTACGTCGCCTCGTTTCACCGAGAGATCCACGCCGTTCAGGATCTGGGTGCTGCCGTAGGACAGCTTCAGGTTCTTGATCTCAAGCATTTCGGGTCTCAGGTCCTTTCGGAGGATAGTTTGGGAAGCGCTTCGGTATCGTCATCGGCCCACTCGTCGCCGAGCAGTTCCGGCGTGTCGAACGCCTGGAGGTTTGCAAAGTGCTTTTCGCGGTCTTCGACGAAGAGTGATCTGACGATCCCGCGTGCCAGGCGGTCTGCACCTTCGCTGATTGCCGGGATGTCGCCCGTCAGCTTGCCGTGGCTGAGCGTTGCCGGGAAATTGAAGCAATGGATCTTCGCCAAGGTCGGGCACGAACCCGGCTCCCTCTCAAGGAACTCGAACGTGTCTCCGAGATCGGGCGACCCTTCGAGCTCTCCATTTTCCATTCCTGATGGCGTCGGGAAACGGTCCCGCCAGAGACGGATGTGTGGTTCGAAGGCGGCCAGTTCTGGCCGATTGGCCAAGTCGATCTTGAAGCCAGTACCGAAGATGAGGAAGTCGAGCGGATAGCTGCCGCGCGGCGTGGTCACGACGACGTGGTCGCCGTCCTGCCGCAGGGCGGTGATCGGGCTCTCGAGATGAAGGTGAGCCTGCTCGAACGAACTCACCCGCAGGACGCTCGGCCGCGGCGGAGGCGTCTGCTGGCCCATGGCATAGTTCAGGAAGCGCCACTTCCATTCGTCTGGCAGCCCGGCAAATCCATGTACCACGCCCTGGCTGCCGATGCCGGTGAACTTGTTGATCCGCGGCAGTTCCTTGCGCCGTACAAACATCTCGAGACGATCGGCCCCGGCTTCGAGAGCGGTCGCGGCATTGTCCATGGCCGATGCACCAGCGCCGATCACCCCTACCCGCTTGCCGCGGAGCGCCGAGAAATCGACTTCGTCGGCGGTATGCGCCCAGAACTTGCGGTCGACTTGGTCCGCGATATCAGGAACGAACGGACCGCCGAGACCATCGCGCCCGGTCGCCAGCACCACATGGCGCGCAATAATCGTGTCCTTAGCACCATCTTGACTGCACACGAGATCAAGCATGCCGTCCTCGCGGGGGAGGATCGCGTGAACCGAAACGCCGTTCCTTACGGGCAGCTCGAGCACCTTCCGGTACCATATGAGATACTCCATCCAGATTTCACGCGGCGCCCGGTCTAGCGCGTCCCACGCCTCGCGGCCGAAGCGCGCTTCGTAGTAGGCGCGGAACGTGAGAGCTGGCAGTCCCATCGCGGGACCGGTGAGCTGCTTGGGAGACCGAAGCGTCCGCATCCGGGCGAATGTGACCCACGGCCCTTCCTGCCCTGCGGCCGCTTTGTCGAGGACAAGATGGTTGGCAACCCCGAGGCGCTTCAGCATTCCGGAGGCGACGAGGCCCGCCATGCCGCCGCCGATGATGACAACGTCGACAACATCCTGGCCATCGGCTTCACGAGCAGGAACCCAGGCCTTGGCGGGCAATTCCAACCATGAGAGGTCCTGGCGCAGGCGCTCCTCGAGGGCATCGAGGGTATCCGGGAATATGGAGAGGTCGCTCATGCCGACGCTCCTTCATCAATGGCGGCCTGCCCGTAGATGGTGTCTGCCAGCGCATCCGAGCCGTTCGCCTCCAGCAGACGGCAGCCGGGCATCGCCAGCGCTTCCGCTCGCGCCGCATCGATCACCGCAGAGACCGTCGGTGTGAGCGGCAGTGCTGCAGCGGAGATCGCGCCAAACAGGAATGGTATGGTCTGGTCAATCGCGCGCATCATGATGCCATCCAATGGCACGCCGCAGACAGTCGCAGGCTCGACGATTGCGACGCCTAGTCCTGCGCGGACGAGGGAAAGCGCTGTCAGCGAAGCATTCACGTCGATGATGCGCTCCGGCGCGACTCCTACCCGATCGAGCGCTTCGTCGATGCGATGACGGAGACGATAGGGATTGGCGAGCGTGATGATCCGTCGATCTGCGAGATCCGCCAAACGAACGACTTCGTCCGCGGCTAAAGGATCGCCAGCACCGATGGCGATGACGCAGGGCGCTTCCGCGATCCAGTGGATGTCGAGGCCGGGATGTTCGAGCGGAAGGCTCGATATCCCGAGATCCGCCGAACGGGCGACCACCGCCTGAACCACATTCTCCGCCGCGAGCGCCTGGACGTGGAGATGACGGGGAATGAGATCGCCTGGGACGGCTGCCAGCGCCTGCGGCAAGATCCCTGCGGCAAGCGACGGCGTCGCGGCGACTGTCAGCGTCGCCGGCTCGTCCCGGCCGATCGCCTCCGCCCGTTCACGGATATGGATGAGGCTGGCAAGATGACGCTCCACCTCGGCATGAAAGCGCAGACCGCGCGATGTCGGCTGGATACGGCCGCTGCTTCTGTGAA
Organism: Rhizobium sp. L9; assembly: GCF_002531885.1. Taxonomy (NCBI): domain Bacteria; kingdom Pseudomonadati; phylum Pseudomonadota; class Alphaproteobacteria; order Hyphomicrobiales; family Rhizobiaceae; genus Rhizobium; species Rhizobium sp. L9. The sequence goes on from NZ_NWSZ01000025.1 coordinate 134,428, forward strand.
GAAGCGCGTAGCCGAGATCGGCCTCGAGGTCCTGGATCAGTCGCGAAACTGCTGGCTGGGAACGCCCGAGCAGGCGAGCCGCGCCGGTTACGCTCCCTGCGGACATTACCGCCGCGAAGGCTTCAAGCTGTCGGATGTCGATCGAGTTTCCATGCATATATGACATCAACCATTGTCCTTCATGTTATTAAAGCATGAGTTTTCCATAAAATCACTGGAGAATAGATAATTATTTCACATAGAATTCCGCCGGCCATGCTAATTTGACATGGACAATGGCGAGGCCTATCTGGTGCTCTCCGCGAGATGCAAAGGAGCCTCTTTTGACACTCATCGAAACCCTCGCCGCCGTCAGACCTGGTTCGGCCCTTGCCGAAGCGATGGAGAAGCGTGCCGAGATTCTGCGCCTGAGCGAGGCCGCCCACGACGCGGTGCTTCTTCCCCGCGATCCGGGCGGACTGTCGCATGGGCTGCGAGCCGCTCTCGCCGCGCGGATGGCCCGTCACAACGGCAACGAAGCGCTTGCCGATCACTATGACGGACTGGTGAAACGGGCTGCAGAAAAGTCAACTGCGTTGCTCGCGCAACCCGGCACGAACGTTGATGACGGCCGGACGGCCGAGATCGTCCGTCACGCCGACCGACTGACCCTGGCGCCGCGCGATTCAACCCGTGGCCACATCGAAGCATTGCGAAGCGTCGGCGTTGGCGACGCCGACATCGTCCGCCTTTCGGAGCTGGCCGCCTTCGTGAACTATCAGGTGCGCGTCATCGCCGGATTGGCGCTGATCGGAGCAAGACAATGAGCGACGTCGTACACAGCTTCACCACCACGGTTCCGCGCTGGCAGCCTTATGTTGTTCCAGTCGATCTTGAGACCGCCACCGAGGAACAGCGCGAAGCGATGCAGGTTACGCCGTCCAACAAGGGCATCTCGACCTATGTCCTGACACTCGCACACGACCCGGAATCGCTTGCGGTCCGCTCCCCACTGTTCAATCTGATCATGTACGGGAAGGACGGGCTTTCATTGGGCGAGCGCGAGTTGGGAGCCACGGCCGCGTCTGTCGTCAATCGCTGTGTCTACTGCGCCGCCGTCCACGCGTCCCGGTTCATCAACTATACCAAGCGGACCGACGTGATCGACGCGATCTTCGCCGATGAACTCGGTGCGGAACTCGACGAGCACCTGCAGGCGATCTTCGACTTCTCTGCACATCTGTCGACGACGCCCCCGAGAGCTACGCAGGTGGATGCCCAGGATCTAGCCAACGTCGGCCTTTCCGAGCTTGAATCCCTGGACCTTGTCCTATCGTCTGCGATCTTTGGCTGGGCGAACCGCCTGATGCATACGCTTGGCGAACCCGTCAAGGATTGAGCGCTGGCGGGTCCACCCGGTTGCGTGCCGCTAATCGCGGAACAGCCCCGGGCGTTCCAACTTGACGTATCCCCTCCAGGAGGATAGGTAGGCGACTATCCCCCTGGAGGTCTGCAATGTTCGCCAACGTCAAGCAATGGTTCGGCTTCGGCCACTCCGATCACGCCCACGGCCATAGCCACGGCTCGCATTCTCACTCGCATGGAGACGAGGGTGGCCATGGCCACACGCACGGCGTCATCGATCCGAGCATCGCATCTTCGGAGCGGGGTATCTGGGCGATCAAATGGTCCTTCGTCATCCTGGCGATCACCGCGTTGCTGCAGCTCGTCGTCGTCTTCACTTCGGGAAGCGTCGCTCTGTTGGCAGATACCATCCACAACATCGGCGACGCCGCCACCGCCATCCCGCTCTGGATCGCCTTCACGCTCGTCCGCCGGAAGCCGACCAGGACTTTCAACTATGGCCTTGGCAGGGTCGAGGACCTTGCCGGGATGGTGATCGTTCTGATCATCCTGTTGAGCGCCATCGTCGCCGGATACGAGGCGATCGACCGCCTTATGGACCCGCAGCCCATCACGCAGCTTCTGGCGGTGGCCCTCGCCGGGGTAATCGGCTTCATCGGCAATGAGGCCGTGGCGGTGTTCCGCATCCGCGTGGGCAGACAGATGAACAGCGCCGCCCTGATCGCCGACGGCTACCACGCCCGCACAGACGGCCTCACGAGCCTGGCGGTAGTGCTCGGCGCCGTCGGGGTCTGGATGGGCTTCCCGCTCGCCGATCCGATCATCGGCCTGCTGATCACCATCGCGATCTTCGGCATCGTTTGGCAGTCGGCGCGGTCCGTCATCACCCGCAGCCTCGACGGCGTGGAGCCGGGAACGGCGGAGGAAGTCCGTCACGCTGCGGAGCACGTCAATGGAATCGACCGGGTCGTCGACGTGAAGGCACGGTGGCTGGGCCACAAGCTGCATGCCGACCTCACGATCTCCGTCGACCCGTCCAAGACGGTCGCCGACGCGAATGCGGTGGTCACCGCTCTCCGGAACGAGATGACCGCCCACCTGCCTGCCCTCGCCACGGCGACCATCCAGCTCGATTCCGCCGGCGTTCCTGCCGCGGCTGATCACGGACACGGACATCACCATGCCCCGGCTCCGTTCACGGTAAGTTCCCGTTTGGCGACCGGACTGCTGGAGATTATCGATACGCCCGGGGGTGAGCGCATGCGGCTTTCGATCTCGAAGCACGCGCATGGACTGGAGGCGGTCGTCGAAATCGCCCGCGAAAGCGGCGTGGAACGGTTGCCGCTTCTTCCCTCGTGCGTGGATCATCATGCGTTGATCAGCACGCTCGCACCCGCCGAACCTCACGAGTTCGACGCTGTGCTGAAGCTGATGGCGGGCATCGAGGTCGATGACCTTCCGTTCCGAATGGAAGAACCGGAAGGGCACCATCATTGACCTTCCCACGGCGGCTCCGGCGGCGTAACGTCCGGCGGGCCGGCGGCGTAACGTCCGGCGGGCCGCGAGGCAATGGAGCTTTCCGGACCGGAAATGGACACGATGACCGAACCGCACACGCATGCCACCCATCCCGAAATCGTCAAGCGCCTCAAGCGTGCAGAAGGCCACCTTCGCAGCGTCATCGCCATGATCGAGGGGGGCAAGCCGTGCCTCGACATCGCCCAGCAGCTCTCTGCCGTGGAGAAGGCGATCGTGAACGCCAAGCGGACGCTGATCCAGGACCATCTCGACCACTGCCTCGAGGAGACGGTCGGCGCCCTGCCGCTCGACAAGCGGCAGTCGATCGACGAGTTCAAGACGATCACGAAATACCTATAGGCCGATGCTTGGTGTCGCCGCATATGGCGGACTGTTCCTCGCCGCATTCGCGGCCGCGACCATCCTGCCGATGCAGTCTGAGGCGGCCCTCGTCGGCCTCATTCTCACGGAACGGCATTCGACGATCCTGCTCGTCACCGTCGCCAGCTTCGGCAACGTCTCTGGATCGGTGGCCAACTGGTTCCTCGGGCGCTGGATCGAACGTTTCAAGGACCGCCGCTGGTTTCCCGTCTCCCCCGCCGCGCTGCAGCGGGCGCAGGAATGGTATCGGCGCTATGGCAAGTGGTCGCTGCTTGCGAGCTGGCTGCCGATAGTCGGCCATCCGATCACCGTCGTCGCCGGTGTCCTCGGGGAGCCTCTCCGGACGTTCGTCCTGCTGGTGGCCGTTGCGAAGGTGGGACGCTATATCGTGCTGGCGGCCGCAACCATAGGACTGACCTAATGCCCTGGCAGCAGATCGTCGAATTCCAGCGGGAGATTTACCTCGCCTTTGCGGACCACATAAAGTCGTTCGCGGGCGGAGGTGGATGGCTCGCATTCCTCGCATTCCTGCCGATGGGAATTGCCTTCGGGGCAGTCCATGCCCTGACGCCGGGGCATAGCAAGTCCGTCCTCGCCACCTATCTGACAGGCTCGTCGATGAAGGCGCATCGCGCCCTCTTCGTGTCCATGGCGCTCTCCTTCACCCACGTTGCGATGGCCGTCCTCATCGCTCTGCTTGCCTTGCCGCTGGTCTCGCACTCCTTCGTTGACGCGGGTTCGGCCCCCGCCCTCCAGGCGCTCAGCCGAGGACTGCTGGGCGTGATCGGTCTGTGGATGCTGGGGAGCGCGCTGTTCCGGCGTGCCCACACCCATTCGAGCGGAGAAGGCATCCTCGTCGGATTCATGGCCGGGCTGATCCCCTGCCCTTTGACGCTCTTCGTCATGACCTTCGCGATGATCCATCAGGTGGTGGTCACGGGCATCCTTTTCGCCGTCTCCATGATGATCGGCGTCGGCGTGACGCTCTCCGCGGTGGCGCTCCTCTCCGTGGCGTTCCGGGAGCAGCTCGCAAGGCTGTTGAGGACGCGTCCCAGACTGTTGGCTGTGACCTCCAAGACCATCGAGGCAGCCGCCGGCGCGATTCTGCTCGCGGTGGCTATCCATGAAATCTTCTTCTAAGAGCGCATCTCACAAGCGAGGGGCGGCTCGGACCGGCGCGGCTGATGCGGAGAGGCTTTCTGGTTGCTGGTCGATCGAAGTGCCCTAAATACGTTGTGAGGACAGATGAAGACGGCGATCCTCGCGGACGCCAGGTGAAGTCCGACGACACGGACACCCAATCCCGCTTCAGATACGCCGCAATCAGACGAAGATGGCACGCGCCACAGCAATCATGGAGTTGGCTTTCCTCTGCCTCGCGTCAGGTTCGCAGGCGGAGGACGGCGGTTCCGTGTTTCGTTTTTTCGATCGCTTCTGCTTGTCGCGCGGACCTGATTATCAGCGCACGGTCGCGATCGCCGAGACGAACCGCTGGTTGCCGCTTCCCACGGAGATGCTTGTCGGGCTTGTTCCTCTCGCTAATCTGGAAGCCGTCGAGGGATGGGCTGTATCTGGCAACGGCCTGCCGCAGCAAATGATCTTGGAGATCAGCAAGCACACCCTGAACGGCAAATCTGTGCATGCCTGCACCATGGTCACGTTCGGTACCGACAGCATCGAATTCGAGAAGGCCTTCTTCCAACGGACGGATGGTGAGGCGATCCAACAAGTTCACAGCGCGACGCATGTTCACAAGCTTTATGATTTAGAGTTGAGCGGCCGCAGCGAACTTGTCACCGTAACTGTGCCTGCGGAATTGAATGGCGCGGATAATCTGATGGCGAGTTCGATCGCGGAAGCGCAATGGGAGAACTGACAGGAGCAATGCCGAGTGCGCGATTGCCTGCCGGCCAGAGGTGAAGGCCTGCCAATAGAATTTGCCGCCGGCCTGGTGCCATGCCCGCTTACGTTGTTCGTGATGACCTTCGCGATGATCCACTAGGTTGTCGTCACCGGGTTGGTGTTCGTCGCCACGAGGGTTGCCCTGCCTTATCCGCCGTTGCTCTTGTGGCTGTGGTTTTCCGGGACGGGATCGATCTTCTATCTGATGAGAAGGCATCCGCAATTGCTTGCCTCCGTCTCGCGCGCGACGGCCGGCCTGGCCGGCCTCGTGCTCGAGATAGCGAATTGGTTGAACGCGCGATGAGGATCAACGCGATGCGAAGACTTCAGAGTATACTTGCTTCGGCAGCAATTGCGTTCGTGCCTTTCACCACCGCCCTTGCGGACGATGGTCTGTCTTCGTTCGACCGTTTCGTCGATCGCTGTCTGGACCGCGGGCCGCAGTATGATCGCGCGGCCGCCCTCGCCCACCGAAACAAATGGCCGGCGCTTGCTGCCGATATGGTGTTGAGCATTCTTCCTCTTTCGGAGCCGGTGGCATTCGACGGCTGGATCACCGGGGCGGGCAGCGCGGCACCCTTCGAAGCCCTGGTCGTTGGAAGGGGTATGGTCGGCGAGAAGCCCGTCGAGAGCTGCACGATGGCCTTCGCCGGGACCGACGCCGCGGGCTTCGAGCACAGTCTTGTTTCGACAAAAGAGGCAAAACCGTCCGGCGAGCAGAACGGTGAAGGACGTATCCGGAAGTTCTTCACGATCGAGCGCGATGGGTTGAAAGAGGCGGTGACGCTCGATCTTCCCGTCTACCCTAACGGCAGCGACGAGGTGCTCGCGAGCGTCGTCGCCGAGCAGCAGACCGAGCACTGAACTTGCCCCGATAACAAAGCGCTGAATACCGAGCGGCAACCATATTTCAACCGAACCCTTTCCCCGCCATCGCAAGCCTCTATGTTGACGGTGGACGAGCTGAATCCTTACGGCGCCGCGCATCTTTTCAGGCGCCCAAGAAATGCTGTAGAACTTTGAATCGCTGCCGCTCGCACCGGCGCGGTGGCGATAGGGAAGCGGTTTTGAATGGGAAGCGTCGGCAACGGCTGGCCGAGAGGCGGCGGGAAAATCGGCGAATTGTTGCGGCATCCGGCCTTTGACGCCGTCGGTCTCGGACCGGCCGAAAGCTGGCCTGCGTCTCTCAAGCATATCGCCGAAATGGTGTTGAATTCGCGTCAGCCGAAATTCGTCGCCTGGGGACCGGATCTCGCCTTTCTCTACAATGATGCCTACGTGCCTGTTTTCCCCGACCGGCATCCTGGCGCACTCGGAAGACCCTTTCGCGAGGTTTGGGCAGATATCTGGGAACAGTTCTCGCCGATCGTCGCCAGTACGCTTGAAGGCAGGCCGCAGCTCTTCAAGGAGCTGCTCATCCCGATGCGCCGGGACGGCCGCACCGAGGATACCTGGTTTACCTTCTCCTATACGCCGCTGCGCGACGATGACGGCGCCATCGCCGGCATCCTTTGCGCGACCCTCGACGTCACCGACCAAGTGGCGGCCAAGCGGGGCGAGAAGCTGGCGCTGGAAGAGCTGCGCGCCAAATCGGAGGCGCTTGCCGTCGTCAACCAGGCGGGCGCCGCTATCACCGTCGAGCCCGATGTCGAACGCCTCACCCAGATTGTCGTCGATGCGGGTGTGACGCTGACAGGCGCCGAATTCGGCGCCTTCTTCTACAATGTCGATGATGGCGAGGGCGGCAGCTACATGCTTTACGCCCTCTCCGGCGTCGACCGGAAGAACTTCGAGAAATTCCCGATGCCACGCAATACGAAGGTCTTTGAGCCGACCTTCAGCGGTGAAGGCATCGTGCGCTCCGACGACATTCTGCTCGACCCGCGCTACGGCCAGAATCCGCCGCATGCCGGCATGCCGAAAGGGCATTTGCCGGTCAGAAGCTATCTTGCCGTGCCGGTGAAATCGCGCGACGGCAGCGTCATCGGCGGCTTGTTTTTCGGCCACGGCGAACCCGGCCGCTTCTCTCAAGCCGCCGAGGCGAGCCTCGTCAGCCTTGCCGGCCAATCGGCGGTCGCAATCGACAATATCCGGCTGTTCCGTGCCGCCAAAATCGAAATCGACCAGCGCCGCCACATGGAAGATCAGCTGCGCAAACTCAACGATATGCTCGAGGTCCGGGTCGCGGCCGAGATCGCGGATCGCCAACAGGCTGAAGCAGCGCTCCGGCAGTCGCAGAAGATGGAATCGATCGGCAAGCTCACCGGCGGCGTTGCCCATGACTTCAATAATCTGCTGCAGGTTATCTCGGGCAATCTGCAGCTTCTCGGCAAGGACGTGGCGGAAAATGGCCGGGCCAGAGAGCGCATTTCGAATGCGCTTGCCGCCGTCGAACGCGGCTCGCGACTGGCAAGCCAGCTGCTCGCCTTCGGCCGCCGCCAGGCGCTGGAACCGAAGGTCGTCAATATCGGCCGGCTGGTCACCGGCATGGATGACATGCTGCGTCGCGCGCTCGGCGAGGAAATCGAAGTGGAGACCATCGTCTCCGGCGGCCTCTGGAACACCTTCGCCGATCCTGCCCAGATCGAGAACGCCCTGCTCAACCTCGCGATCAACTCGCGCGACGCAATGGGTGGTGTCGGCAAGCTGACGATCGAGGTCGGCAACGCCTTCCTCGATGATTCCTACAGCCGCACCCATCCCGAGGTGAAGGCCGGCCAATATGTCGTGCTCGCCGTCACCGATACCGGCTCCGGCATGACGCAAGAGGTGATGGAGCAGGCCTTCGAGCCGTTCTTTTCGACAAAACCGGAAGGCAAGGGCACCGGTCTCGGCCTCTCCATGGTTTACGGTTTCGTCAAACAGTCCGGCGGTCACGTGAAGATCTACAGCGAGATCGGCGAGGGTACGACGGTCAAACTCTACCTCGCCCGCTCGTTGCGCAGCGAGGATCGCGCCGCGGCGGCCGACAACCTTCCGGCAACCGGTGGGACCGAAACCATCCTCGTCGCCGAGGACGACGAGGGCGTTCGCGCCACGGTCGTCGAGATGCTCTCGGATCTCGGCTATTACGTGCTGAAGGCGAAGGATGCGCAAAGCGCCCTCACCGTCATCGAAAGCGGTGCCCACATCGACCTGCTCTTTACCGATGTCGTCATGCCCGGTCCGTTGCGCAGCCCGGAGCTTGCCCGCATGGCGCGACAGCGCCTGCCCGACATCGCCGTGCTCTACACCTCGGGCTATACGGAAAACTCAATCGTTCACGGCGGCAGGCTCGATCCAGGCCTGGAGCTGCTCTCCAAGCCCTATACGCGCGAGGAGCTCGCCCGCAAGATCCGCCAGGTGCTCGCCAACCGGCCGCAACGCCACCAGGCAGAGGCCAATGCGCCGGTGTCCAATGCAAAGCAACCCGATCCAAAGGTTCCCGGCACGGCCCGAAAGCTGAAGCTGCTGCTCGTGGAAGACGATGCATTCATCCGGATGGATACCGCCGAAATCCTGCAGGATCTCGGCTACGCCGTCATCGAGGCGGGCAGCGGCGAACAGGGCATTGATATCCTTGGTCACACGCTCATCAACGTGATCGTCGTCGACGTCGGCCTGCCCGGCATGTCGGGCTCGGCCTTCGCCGCCAAGGCGCGGGAAGCCTTTCCGTCCGTCGGCCTGGTCTTCGCCACGGGCGACAGCGACCCGCCCGACGCCGCTCGCTTCTCCGGCTCGGTGCTGCTGATGAAACCCTACACCAGCGCTGCGCTCGACCGGGCGGTCAAGAGAGCCGTCCAGCTTTCCCAAGCTGAACCGCCCTAACCGCACCGTCGAACTCGGGATATTTGCGCATCAGGTCGACCTCGCTGGTGCAGCTGTCGTCGCGCGCCGTCAATTCGATCGAGATCGTGTCGCCAGGATCGAGGCGGCCGTCGTCATGATGGTCGCCATCGTGATGGCTGCCGCCGTCGTAACGACTACCGTCATTGTGATAGACGGGAATGCGGGCGCCGCTCTGGCTGACAAGCACGGCATCCTTCTTGAAACCCCTCTGTAGCAGCCAGTCGCGCGGCGCCATCAGGCGGATATCGACCTCGTAGGAATGTCCCTTCCCTTCCTTGAAGCTGACCGTGTAGGTGACCGGCGATACCTGGCCGTTCACGTCGATCGTGCCGTTTCCATCGGCTTTGACGATGTGTTTTTCCATGTTCTCGGTTCCTTGCTGCATGCGGGCTTAAGTAGGCTCGCCCATCGAAAACCCGACAAAATCGGCTTTTGTTCCGAAATCTGGGACAATGACCCTATAGGGAACTTTTCCCCTCCCCACCGGTTGGATTCTCTTACAAATCGCGTTCGAGCGCTTTGCAAACCACAGGAGGCGAAGATGCCGCGAGGAGACAAATCCGACTATACCGACAAGCAGAAACGCAAGGCCGAACACATCGAGGAGAGCTACGAGGAGCGCGGCGTCTCTGAGCAGGAGGCCGAACGGCGCGCCTGGGCGACCGTCAACAAGGAAAGCGGCGGCGGCAACAAATCCGGTTCCGGCCGCGGCAAGAAGGATACGCATGAATCCTCCAAAAAGGGCGGCCGGGCCGGCGGCGCTGCATCCGCGGCACGCTCGAAGGAGGAACGCTCCGCTTCCGCCAAGAAGGCGGCCGCGACACGCAAGCGCAACGAGCACCATAGCCACCACTAAACATGTGCCGAAGGGTGTGAGCGGTCTCGGGCGGCACCATGCTCCAACCAATCGAGAAGAGGACGGCAGGCGCCAGTTTGTCGCCAGTCCGTCCGGCAAGGATTTTTGTCATGGCCAATTCGAAGAAGAAATGGTCGCAGGACGTTACCGAACACAGCAACGCGATGGACCTCAAGGAAGGCGTGTCCAAATCGGACGATCCGAAGGAGATCGCCCGCTCGATCGAGCGCTCCGCCGAGGAGAGAGATCGCCGCAAGTCCAGCCCGTTTCGCGCTGCCATGTCGATGCTGACCTTCTACATCAACCGCGCTGGCGAGCAGCTGTCGAAAAAGCGGCGCGGCACCCTTGAAAAGGCCAAAGATGAACTGCGAAAAGACTTCGGTCGTCAATCGAGGCGTTGAGCATGGCATATGAGCTTTATTATTGGGACGGCATCCAAGGCCGCGGCGAATTCGTACGCTTGGCGCTGGAGGAAGCCGGCGCCGACTATGTCGACGTCACGCGTCAACCCGGCCGGGGAACGGGCGCCATGCTCGAAATCATGAAGAGCGAAGGCGAGCCGCACATTCCCTTCGCTCCGCCCTTCCTGAAGGACGGCGACCTCATTATCCCGCATGTCGCCAACATCCTGTTTTACCTCGGGCCGAAGCTAGGCCTTGCGCCGGAGGACGAAAGCCTTCGCTACGTCGCCAACGGCCTGCAGCTCACCATCACCGATTTCGTTGCCGAAGTGCACGATACCCACCATCCGATCGACGTGTCGCTTTATTATGAGGACCAGAGGCAGGAAGCCAAAGCCCGTTCGGCCGCCTTCATCCGCGACCGCATTCCCAAATTCCTCGGTTATTTCGAGCGCGTTCTGAAGCGCAATCCGAAAGGCGCCGATCATATAGTCGGCAATGCGGTCACCTATGTCGACCTCTCGCTTTTTCAGGTGATCGAGGGCCTCACCTATGCCTTTCCCAAGGCCATGAAGAAGAGCAAGGCCGAATACCCCGCTCTCCTTGCCCTTCATGATGCGGTGGCGAAGCGGCCGAACATCGCCCGTTATCTCGCCTCCCCTCGCCGCCTCGCCTTCAACGAGGAAGGGATTTTCAGGCACTACCCAGAACTGGACGCCGCGAGCTGAAGAGATCCCTCGGTCTCGCGTATGAGGAAATCAAGCAGCCTGTTTTCTTCGGCCCGCAAGCCCCGCAGCGGCTCGCTGCCGCCCTCGATCAAAGGATGATCATTGCCCGCCAGCGCGATGATTGCCGGATGGATATAGCTCGAGCGCGAGATCGCCGGCGTATTGTGCAGCGCCTCGGCCGCAGCCTCCGACATTTCCTTCACCGTCGGCCGTCCGCCGCCGACGATCCTTTCGCGGGCGACCCCGAAGGCCGCCAGCGATCCGGCCCAGGTGCGGAAGGTCTTGGCGGAGATCGGAATGCCCGATATTTCGGCCAAATAGGCATTCAGCCGGCCGGAGTCGACCGGTTTCAGCACGCCGCTTTCATCCTTCCAGACGAAGAGCTGGCGGCCGGGAAGGTCGGAAATCTCTTCCAGGATTTTCTGCAGCCTGGGATGCTTGAGACTGCGCTGGACGCGCTTGCCGCCCTTGGCCCGAAATTTGAGCTCGATCCGCCCGTCGACGATTTTCAGATGCCGCTTCAAGAGCGTCGTCGCGCCATAGGTGCCGTTCTCCCTGACATAGGCCTGATTGCCGACCCGCAGATGCGCCTCGTCGAGCAGTGTCGTCAGAGCAGCCAAAACGCCGTTGACATCCTCGGCACCGGTATCGAGATGCCGCAGTACGGTGCGGCGGATCTTCGGCAGCGCCTGGCCGAATTCGATCAGCTGGTAGAACTTCCCGGCGCTGCGGAACGATTGCCAGTCCTTGTGATAGCGGTATTGCTTGCGCCCGCGCGCATCGATGCCGGTCGCTTGCAGATGACCGTTCTCGTAGAGACAGATCCAGACATTCTCGTAGGCTGGCGGCAGTCCGAGCGCGCCGATGCGCGCCCGCTGTGATTCATCGGAAAGCGTTGTACCGTCAGGCATCACATAGCTGAAGCCCTTGCCTTTCCTTCGCCTGCGGATGCCCGGTTCGGTATCGCTGACATAGATTAGGCCAAGTTCGGTAATTGTTTCGGCATTCATGCTGTTGGCGACCTGCTATTTGCCCCAGCGGCCGAGCTGAAACCACCGGCGCCGCTGGGCTTTGGTCGCCCCTTCCGGCGGTTGGGTCTGGCCTGTTGGCGCGAAGACGGCCACGCTCTGGGTATAGACCATGACGGGATTGACCTCGTCGTGTACGTCGAAAGCACCGGTCTCAGCCCCGGTGTCGAGAACCCGTGACCACTGTTTCAGTCCGTTCACGATGGGCAGATGAACTTCGCAATCACCGCCGGCGTTGAAGACGAGGAAGAGGTCATCCATCTTCTCTGTATCGAGTGCGTGCACGCTCTTCGAGAAGTACACGCCGAGGACCTGCAATCCATCGTCGTTCCAGGCCGCATCGTCCATGAAATTACCGTCCGGCTTGTACCAGGCGATCTCGATGCGCCCGTCCTCGGTGGTCTCACCGGTCAGGAACCGCTCCTGGCGCAGGACGGGATGGGCCTTGCGGAAGGCGACCGCCTGCCTGCAGAAATCGAGGAAGGGATCCTCGAGCCCATCCCAACTCGTCCAGCCGATCTCATTGTCCTGGCAATAAGCATTGTTGTTGCCGCCTTGGCTATTGCCGAGCTCGTCGCCGGCCAGGATCATCGGCACGCCCTGCGAAAGCATCAGCGTCGCCATCATGTTGCGGCGGCGGCGTGCGCGTGCCGCGTTAATATCGGCATCATCGGTGGCGCCCTCGAAGCCCATATTGTCGGAATGATTATCCGAATGCCCGTCCCTGTTATCCTCGCCGTTCGCCTCGTTGTGCTTGCCGTCGAAGGAAACCGTATCCATCAGCGTGAAGCCGTCATGAGCCGACAGAAGATTGATCGAGGAGGTCGCGCCCCGATCGGAATGGTTGAATTGCGGCGCCGAACCGGTGATGCGCGCCGCCAGCTCCGAAACCATGCCGCCGTCGCCCTTCCAGAAACGGCGGACGTCGTCGCGGAACTTGTCGTTCCACTCACGGAAGGGGTGCGGGAAACCGCCGACCTGATACCCGCCCGCGCCGACATCCCAAGGTTCGGCGATCAGCTTGACGCCGGCAAGGATCGGATCCTGGCGAATGGCGCCGAAGAACAGCCCCTGGCGGTCGAATTCCAGATCCTGTCGCCCGAGTGTGCTGGCAAGATCGAAACGGAAACCGTCGATATGCATGACGCCCACCCAATAGCGCAGGCTGTCGAGCACCATGCGCATCACCATCGGATTGGCGACATTCAGCGTGTTGCCGGTTCCCGTCGTATCGAAGGTATGGCGGGGATCATCGGGAGAGAGGATGTAATAGCTCGCATTGTCGAGCCCGCGGAAGGACAGCGTCGGCCCTTTCTCGCTGCCTTCGGCCGTATGATTGTAGACCACGTCCATGATGACCTCGATCCCGGCCGCATGGAACCTCTTCACCATGGTCTTGATCTCAGTGATCTTGTCACTCGACAGGTAGCGCGCCTGTGGCGCGAAGAAGCCGAGCGTCTGATAGCCCCAATAGTTCCTTAGCTTCTTTTCAATAAGATAGCGGTCGTCGAGGAAATACTGGATCGGCAGCAGCTCGATCGCCGAAATGCCGAGTTTGACGAGATGATCGATGATCGGATCGCTGCACATGCCGAGAAAGGTCCCGCGCAGCCGGTCGGGCACTTTCGGATGCGTCATCGTCAGGCCGCGCACGTGCGCTTCGTAGATGATGGTATCGGTCCAGGGCCGGCGGATCGCCTCTTCCCCCGCCCAGTCGAAATCAGGATCCTGCACGACGCCCTTGACCATGAAGGGCGCGCTGTCGCGGTCGTCGAAGGTCAGATCGTCCTCACCGATCCGATAGCCGAACAGCGCATCATGCCATTGCAGCTCGCCCGTCACCTGCTTGGCATAGGGATCGAGCAGCAGCTTGTTCGGATTGAAGCGATGGCCGGCGCCCGGATCATAGGGGCCATGGGCGCGATAGCCGTAGACGGTGCCCGGTTCGATACCGGCGATATAGCCCGACCAGATGTCGCCCTCGCGTTTGGGCAGGGGCAGCCGGGCAATCTCATCCTTTCCGTCGGGGGAAAACAGGCAGAGCTCGATCTGTTCCGCATGCGCCGAGAAGACGGCGAAATGAGTGCCGGAACCCGTATACTCCGCCCCCAGCTCCGGCTTGAGGAAGTCGAGTTCCGAAAATGAAAAGCTCATGGCGCCCCGCCTGATGAAAAGACCAAGCGGGAAACGTGAAGGTGGTTCGAAAGTTCCGTAGCCCCGGGGAAAGCGGACGCTGTCGTTTGCCGATCGAGGCGTCTACGGCATCAGCTGGCCGCCGTTGACCTCGATGACCTGGCCGGTGATGTAGCCCGAGAGCGTCGGCGAAGCGAGGAAGAGATAGGCTCCGACGCAATCCTCAGATGCGCCGACGAAGCCCATCGGGATCGATCTGCGCTGCAGCTCCATCTGCTCATCATTGGTATAACGCTCGTGGAAAGGCGTGGCGATGACACCCGGCGCCACCGCGTTGACGCGGATCCTGTCGGCGACGAACTCCTTCGCATGGCCGCGCGTGATGGTCGAGACGAAGCCCTTGGAGGCGGCGTAGAGGACCGCGCCATTGCCGCCGCCGTTGCGGGCGGCGATCGATGTGGTGTTGATGATGAAGCCGCCCTGTTTCTTCAGCCAGGGATGGGCCGCGCGCGTCGCCGCCAGCACCGAGCGGGCATTGAGGTCCATCACCGCGGCATAATGGGCGTCTGTATATTCGGAAGTCGGCTTACGCCCCAGCATGCCGCCGGCATTATTGATGAGCCCGTCGAGATGGCCGAAGGTCTTCGCCGTCTCCTCGACGACACGCTCCGTCTCCCCCTCCCTCGACACGTCGCCCTGGATCAGATGCACGGTGCCGCCGGCGGCGCGGATTTCTTCTGCGAGCTTCTCGGCCGGCTCACGGCTGGCATTGTAATGCACCCCGACCTTGGCCCCTTGAGCCGCAAAGGCGCGGGCGAGCGCCGCGCCGATCCCGGTCGAGGCGCCGGTGATCAGCACGGCCTTGCCGGCGAGATCCGGCAGTCTGATGGATGCGAGCAATTGAGCAAGTTCTGTCATGGCCAAGAAGCCTCCCGAAAAACCAAGGACATAGGTGATGAAACAGACGGGGGAAGTCTATCAGCCGAAATCGGCGAAGGGCAATGCACGAAAGCGGGAGATTTGGCTCGTGGGTGATGACACGGCTAGTGGGTTCGGACGGCTTGGCTGCCCCTAACCCTAACCCTTACCGGGGTCGAGCCACTGGTCTCGACCCGTCCTGTGGACCCCCGTAAACGGGGCGAGGGGACGTGCCACGCGAGAGGTCAGAGGAGAATGGAGAGACTGCGACATGGTCCCTTCGCCCCGCGTGCGGGGGTCCGAAGGACGGGTCGAGACCCGTGGCTCGACCCCAGTCGGTGCCGGCAGGCGGATGAGGGGCGGACCTCGCCGATCTCCACCCTCAAGATGACACGCCCAAGACCGCCTCCTGTTCGCGGCGCCCAAGAGGCGGAAATGCGAGCGCGATCGCCGCAGCCCCAAGCCCGACCATCGCGGAGCCGATGAACAGCCAGGAATAGTTGGCGAAGGTATCGAAGATCCAGCCGCCGATCAGCGGGCCGAAGGCCATGCCGAGGCTGGAGAGCATCGTCGCTGCGCCGAGAACAGTGCCGATGATGCGCTGGCCGAAATATTCCCGCGCCAGCACCGCATAGAGCGGCATTACCCCGCCATAGGCGCTGCCAAAGACGATGGCGAGCGCATAGAACTCCGTCAGCTCGCTAACCAGGAGATAGGTCGCCAATGCGCCCGCCTGCACCAGCAGGCCGGCGACGAGGACCGGCTTCACGCCGAGCCTGTCGGCGAGGCTGCCATAGAGTAGCCGGCCGCCGAGGCCCGCCAGGCCTTCGACACTGTAGATGCTGACGGCCGCCATCGGCGCGACGCCGCAGATCGTCGCATAATTCACCATGTGGAAGATCGGGCCGGAATGCGCCGCACAGCAGGCAAAAAAGGTGAGGCCAAGCACGATGAATTGCGGTGACCGGAAGACTTTCGAGAGCTGTGGCCGGGCGCCCGCCGCGGCAAATTCGGTGCCGGCATCGACGGCTTCGGCAGGAGGGCGCCTGACCAGCAGGGCGGCCGGCACCAGCAGCACCCAGGTGGCAATGCCGATGATCAACATGGCGGGGCGCCATTCATAGGCCGAGAGCAGCCAGCGCGCGAAAGGCGAAATCGTCATCGGCGCTACCCCCATGCCGGCCGAGACCAGCGACACGGCAAGACCGCGGTTCACGTCGAACCAGGCGGTGGTCGCGGCGATCATCGGCGCGAAGAAAGCGCTGGCGGCCAGTCCGACCAGGATGCCGTAGGTCAGCTGGAATTCGATGAGTGTTGCGGCGCGGCTGGCGAGCACCAAGGCCAGGCCGAGCAGCACGGACCCAACCAGCACGACGATGCGTGGGCCGAAACGGTCGCTCGCCGCACCCCAGAGGAAACCGCCGAAACCCATGACGAGGAAATTCAGCGTCATGGCGCTGGCGATCCCGACATGCGACCAGGCGGTGGCGGTAGCGATCGGCTCCTGGAAAATCGCCAACGAGAACATTGCGCCGATGGCGACGCACGACATCAGGGCGCCGACGGCGACGATGACCCAACGATAGGAAACACTCATGGCTTCATACCTCCATGCCGACAGAGTGATCGCGACGCGTGCAGCCGGTCGGCCACTTTCCGCGCCTTGCGATTAAAGACGTTCGAACCGCTGCGATTTCGACAGCGCCGTCACACTTTTTTCCACCGGCCGTTTAGAGCGTGCGGAACATCACCAAGGCGTCAACATAACCCTCGGTTGGATGCAGGAAGACGCCGGGCAGCCGGCCGACGATTTCGAAGCCGAGGGATTGCCACAGCGCGACAGCGCGGCGATTGCTGCTGACGACGAAATTGAACTGCATGGCCCGAAAGCCCCGTGACCGGGCATGCTCGAGCGAATGTTCGTGCATGCGGCGGGCGACGCCGCGGCCGCTCGCGGCGGCATCGGTCATGTAGCCGCAATTGCAGACGTGGCGCCCGCCGCCCGCCTGATTGGCCTTGATGTAATAGGTACCGAGGATGACGCCGTCCTCTTCCGCCACGAAGGTCTCGCGGTCCGCTCCCATCCAATAGGCGAGCGCGTCTGCTTCCGAGAGATCGCGGTCGAGCGCATAGGTCTCACCGGCGCGGATCGTCGGGCCGATGATCCGCCAGATTGCGCTGCGGTCGTCGTTGTTTGCGGGTCGGATCAGCATGCCCGATTTTTACAGAAGCCCGATATGGCGCGCAACAGGCGCTGCGCTCTCACACTCTTTCGAGCGCGATCGCGATCCCCTGCCCGACACCGATGCACATGGTCGACAGCGCATAGCGGCCGCCGGTTTCGGCAAGTTCCAGGGCCGCCGTGCCGGTGATGCGGGCGCCCGACATGCCCAGCGGATGGCCGAGCGCGATCGCGCCGCCATTGCGGTTCACCCGCTGGTCGTCATCGGCGATGCCGAGTTCGCGCAGCACCGCCAGCCCCTGGCTGGCGAAGGCCTCGTTGAGCTCGATCACGTCGAACTGGTCCTGTGTCATGCCGAGCCGCGCCATCAGCTTGCGCGAGGCCGGGATCGGCCCGATGCCCATGACCCGCGGCGGAACCGCGGCGGCAGCACCGCCGAGGATGCGGGCGATCGGCGTCAGACCGTATTTTCGCACCGCCGCTTCCGAGGCGACGATCAGCGCCGCCGCCCCGTCATTGACGCCGGAGGCATTGCCCGCCGTTACCGTGCCACCTTCCTTTTTGAAAGGGGTGGCGAGCTTCGCCAGAGCCTCGATCGTCGTCGCGCGCGGATGCTCGTCCTTGTCGACGACGATGGGCTCACCCTTGCGCTGGGGAATGGTGACCGGGACGATCTCCTTCGCCAGCCGTCCGCTCGCCTGCGCTGCCGCCGCCTTCGCCTGGCTGCGTAGCGCGAAGGCGTCCTGATCCACGCGGCTGACCTGATAGTCCTCGGCGACGTTCTCGCCGGTCTCCGGCATGGAATCGACGCCATACTGCTTCTTCATCAGCGGGTTGACGAAGCGCCAGCCGATCGTCGTGTCGTGAATTTCGGCTGCCCGAGAAAAAGCCGTCTCGGCCTTCGGCATGACGAAGGGCGCGCGCGACATGCTCTCGACGCCACCGGCGAGCATCAGTTCCGCCTCGCCGGCGCGGATGGCGCGCGCCGCCGTCATCACTGCATCCATGCCGGAGCCGCAGAGCCGGTTGATCGTCGTGCCCGGCACCGCGATCGGCAAGCCGGCCAAGAGCGCCGACATGCGGGCGACATTGCGGTTGTCCTCGCCCGCCTGGTTGGCGCAGCCGAAGATCACGTCGTCGACGCCTTCCCAGTCGACGCCGCCGTTGCGCGCCATCAGCGCCCTCAGCGGAATGGCGCCGAGATCGTCGGCGCGCACTTGGGATAGCGAACCGGCGAAGCGGCCGATCGGCGTCCTGATATAGTCGCAGATGAAGGCTTCGGTCATGGCATTTCCCTTAGAGTTTCGGAACGACGAGATCGGCCACCGGGCCGTCGACGTGCAGTCGCGCGCCGGTCATCGCCTGCAGTTCTTCCAGCGAGATGGCTGAGAGCTTCTCGCGCAGGACGAAGCGTCCCTCGACGATGTTGATGACGGCGTGGCTCGTATAGACGCGGGTGATGCAGGCGACGCCGGTCAGCGGGAAGGTGCATTTCTCCACCAGCTTCGGCTCGCCTGTCTTGGTGACGTGCTCGGTGATGACGCAGACCTGCTTGGCGCCATGCACCAGGTCCATGGCGCCGCCGACGGCCGGCACGCCCTTGCTGCCGACCCGCCAATTGGCAAGATCCCCATTCTCCGCGACCTGATAGGCGCCGAGGATCGCGACGTCGAGATGGCCGCCGCGCACCATGGCGAAGCTGTCGGCGTGGTGGAAGAAGGCCGCTCCCGGCTTCAGCGTCACCGCCTTCTTGCCGGCGTTGATCAGATCCCAGTCCTCTTCACCTTCGGCCGGCGGCTCGCCAAAATTGAGGATGCCGTTTTCGGTGTGGAAGATCGCCTGACGGCCGGGCGGCTGATAGCGGGCGACCATTTCGGGAAAGCCGATGCCGAGATTGACATAGGCGCCGTCGGCAATGTCCTGCGCGGCGCGCCAGGCGATCTGCGCATTGGAAAGTTTGATGTCGTCCCTGATATCGACGGTCATACGTAGACCACTCCGGCTCGGATGAGCTCTTCTTCCTGCTGCGGATGGGGCACGGCGACGACGCGATCGACGAAGATGCCGGGGGTGACGACATGCTCGGGATCGATGCCGCCGGCCGGCACGATCGACGAGACCTGGGCGATCGTCCTGGCGGCCGCCATGCACATCAGCGGATTAAAATTGCGGCCTGCCTTGTTGTAGGTGAGGTTGCCGTGGACATCGCCGACCGCAGCCTTGACGATCGCAAAATCGGCTTTCAGCCAGCGCTCCTGCACATAATGGCGGCCGTCGAATTCGGCGATGACCTTGCCTTCCGCGAGTTCGGTGCCGTAGCCGGTCGGCGTATAAAAGGCCGGAATGCCGGCGCCGCCGGCCCGGATGCGCTCGGCGAGCGTGCCCTGCGGCACCAGCTCGAGCTCGATCTCGCCGGCCAGGTATTTTTCGGTGAAGGCGCGCGGATCCGAGGAGCGCGGGAACGAGCAGATCATTTTCCGGACCAGGCCGGCATCGATCATCGCGGCAATGCCGATGCGGCCGTTGCCGGCATTGTTGTTGATCACAGTCAAGTTTTTCGGGCCCTTGTCGATCAGGGCATGGATCAGCTCGATCGGCGCGCCGGAGCCGCCGAAGCCGCCGATCATGACCGTCGCGCCGTCGCCGATCTCGGAGACGGCCTCAGCCGTGCTCGCGATTGTCTTGTCCATGGGGATCTCCTCAGCCCGTCTGCTGTCAGAAGTATACCGCCGCAGGAGCAGCCGCAAGAAATTTTGTGCGATAATTGACATTTGTTCGTATATCGCACATAATGCTGGCGGAGGATCGAATCCATGCGCGAAACGGATTTCGTCAGCGGCTTTGCCCGCGGCCTGAAAGTCATCGAGGCCTTCGGCGAAACGCGGCAGCGGCTGTCTATCGCCGAAGCCGCGAAGCTGACCGCGCTCGACCGCGCCACGGTGCGGCGTTCGCTGCTGACGCTCGCCGATCTCGGCTATGCCGATTATGACGGCAAGTTCTTCACGCTGACGCCGAAGATCCTGCGGCTCGGCCACGCCTATCTCGCCGCAACGCCGCTGCCGGCGCTCCTGCAGCCGCATCTCGACCTTCTCTCGGAAAAGTCCGGCCAGAGCGCCTCGGCCTCGGTGCTCGACGGCACCGAGATCGTCTATATCGCCCGCGCCGCGCAACGCCGGGTCATGTCGATCAATCTGACCCCCGGCAGCCGCCTGCCCGCCTATTGCGCCTCGATGGGCCGGGTGCTGCTTGCGGCCCTATCGGAGACCGAGGCGCGCGCCATCCTGGCCAGGAGCGAGCTGAAGCAGAACACGGCCAATACCAAAACCGATCCGGACGAACTGATCGAAGAATTCCGCCGGGTGCGCGCAGAAGGCTGCGCCGTCATTGATCAGGAGCTGGAGATCGGCCTCTGCTCGATTGCCGTGCCCGTTGAAAACGACCGCGGCGAACCGATCGCGGCGATCAATATCGGCGCCCCGGCCGCCCTCGTCCCGGCCGCCGAGATGAAGGCGCGCTACCTGCCGTTGCTAAAGGAAACACAGGCCGCCTTGCGGCCGCTGCTGCGCCGGTGAAGGCAAGCCCGAAGATGGAACGGCCCCGATCGAAATCGGAGCCGCTCACGGCAAGTCAATGCGGCAGGTCGAGCGCGGCTGTGAGCCCATCGGCGGCTCGCCGTTTTCGCGCAGCGCCCATCGCGGGCGATGATGCCGGGCAGAACAGGCAGATCGTAACGCGCGGTGATCAGTCGAATGATCGAGGTCGTGTCGTACTGGGTGTGATCGACCGTGCCGGCCTTGGCGAGGGCGAGATGATGAAGGCCGGGACGCGGTTGCCCGGGCCCCAGCGGTCGGCCTTCGGCGGCGCGACGTGATCCCAGAAGCCGCCATTCTCGTTCAGCATATGGCTCCATTGCGGGCTCTTCTCGAGATGGGCGACGACATCGGCAAGATGCTGGTCGCCGCTGGCGACATCGGCATAACCGCCATGTTCGTTGAAGTTGCCCTGCGGCTTGTAGAAGGAAACGGCCGGCAGCCTGCCGTCGTCGATATCTTTGAGGAAGGCCTCGCCGCCCAGGCTGCCGTCCCTCAGATGTTCGGCGCGCGCCGGGGTGCCAGGGGCGAAATTGGCGAAATAGTTGAAGGGCTGATGGTGGAACTGGAAGTTCGGCACCGGCGTGGCGTTCTTGCCACTGAGGGCCGCCTCCCAGGCGCCGCTATACCAGCCCAGCTGACACCCTTCAGCGACAGGAGGTCGCCGATGGTGGCCTCGTGCTGCGGCGGCAGCGTCGTCGCCGCATTGGGATCGGCATAGGCCGGATCGCGGTCCTTGGCCGGCGGATTGGCGCTTGGCTCATAGGGCGGCTGCATGGTGTTGACGGCGTAGAAATCGGGCGTCAGCGTGCCGTCGGAGACGAATTTCGGCGCCCCCTCCAGTGCCGATTTCGGGGCATTGTCCGCCACAACAAGCGAGGTGCCGTCGGCATCGACCTTGGCGATGGTGGGCTTGGCCCGGCTCTTGTCGGCATCGGGATAATAGGGCGTGCAGGCGCAGACCAGCGCGGCGACGCCCCTGCCCTCACCGATGCCGAGATCGACGATATCGTAGCATTCCTCCGGACGCTGACGGATGCGGATCTGCTGTCGCAGGCGAGCGGGGATTGAAACAATCGCTGGATGGGCTGAAGTCTACAACGATCTCCTGCTACACCTCAGCAATAGAAGTGTCGTCCATCGGAAGCCACCGCGACGGCTTCATTGGCTGGTCTCAACCGCACATCACGTGATGAGACACATCAGATGTGGCAGCTCACCTTTCCTGCCATCTCGCTCGGCGTTCCCGCTGCGTCTGCGAAAATTCAACACTATCGAATATGAACTGTCCTCTCCTGGGTCATCTACCCTGATCTGACGGATATCCTTGCCGTCGCGGATAGCCCTAATGATGTCTAGCCCCCGAACAGCACGTCTCAGGCTCGACTCGTTCCAAAAATCATTGCTAAGATGGTTGCGGAATCTAGGCTCGCGGCGACCAGCTCCGGAGGCCATGATTTACAACTTCCGCCGCCTGTGAACCGTCATGCCAGTACGGTGAACTTAATATCTGCGAGATCATGTTCGGGCAGCAACAACGTCTCGACAACGGCAGCCGCGCGGCCGCTTGCAGCAGTAGGTTATCGAAGCTCGACCACCCACGAGACCCGACAATCACTATTCATGCTTCCGTGCCTTGTATCATGAAGTTCTTCGAACCCCTTGAACATAGCTGCCACCTCCACATCCAAGCCTTGCTGCTCGTCGAAATATTTCTTGCTCAATGGCCTCGGCCTTCAGGCACATGAATCTGTACGGGGCCGCCGGCCGAGCCGAAATAAAGATCAATGATTTCTGATCCAGTCTTTATAGAAGGAATTGGACCAATCTCGTAAGATTTTGTAGAATTGGGCGGCTTCAATCCGTACCTCTGATATATTTTTTGCCGGAATATCATTGATGAAGCCGATTAATCTTACCACCTTCCCTTCGTCTATTTGGAAAACATGACCTCCGTCATCGAATGCGGCGTCGCCGTCTGGGGCCCAAACAATTTTAGCGCTAAGTATTTCGTCTAATAACTTTCCATCGTGACGACTAATGAAATCATCACCGCCGCTCGCTATTCCATAATTTTCGTACTGAAAGATTTGTATGATCTCGGCCGCCGGCAGCAATCTCGAGAAAATATGCTTTCCCCTGTCTTTTATTCTATTTTTTACCTCATAGTATGAGTTCCCTAGTATTGAAGAATCTTCTTTCCGTACGCCGTATCGAGAAGAGTTTATATATATATTGAAAAAACCAACCGCCATTTGGTTTTCGGATTCTAGGAATTTAGTTGCCTCGCTTTCGATCGCAAATTGTTCTTTGTTCCCAACAATCATTCTCACCTCCTTATGCCAAGTTCGTTTTTGATCTCTTGAGGTATGTTTTGACTTCTAATTGGGTCCGGTCCAGCAGTAGAGCCATTCCAATGTGTTTCTCCGTTACTTGGTCTGCTGAATCTATGGATATTTCCATCTGCGTCTTTGGCCCATCGAACCCCAGTTTTGTCTGCCACTGAGTTCTTGTAGAGCTCTTGGACATTGTTTGGCTCCGGACTCTTCGAATTGGGGTGATGTTTGGGGTTGGAAGTTAGGTTAGCCCGTTCATCCTCCTTGGGTTTGTTGGTTTTTTCATTTTTTCCGTTTTCTCCATCATTGTTTTCCGGATCGCCGCCGGGCGCAACATCCGCAGCGGCGGATGATTCTCTCGAACCGGTATCGCTCCGTTGCCCTGTTGTATGAGAACCGCTCTCTCCGGGACTTTTTGTTGAGTTTAGGCCAAACGCTCCTCCAATCAGACCGCTCAAAAAGCCGCCAAGCGACCAACCAGACCTGAGCTGAACCCGCCTCCACTCCCCCCACGCCCTGTTTCGAGGGTCCGGGAGTTACCTGTGCGATCATATAGATCACGGTAACTCATCATGTGGCCATTCGGATCGCTTTTGTTAACGGGATCATCACCAGAATAAGCGTATCGGTTGGTGCCGACCCCTTCCTTAGTGGGATCCCAATCGTCCGGCGAGATAAACCGCGCATTTGCCGACGATCCAAATGAGACGGTGATGATGCTGCTAATCAGCAGCAGGCTCAGAACGCGGGTCAGAAGCCGCCTTGGAAAAAATTTCATGAACAAGCTCCCGCTTGAGATATATTCGTTATTGGGTCTGGCCCTCATCTGGCCGCCAGCCGAGCGCCTCGGCTTTGGCAAATGCTTCACCGTTCAACCGATACCATCCGTCGGCCTTCGCTCTCAGAGCTGGCGGAACGTCTTCCATACGGGTGTATTTGCCCGCTAACTCACGCTGCAGCAGTCCTCCATAGGCATTGCCCAGCTTGGCGAGAAGATATGCAAAGTTGGGATAGTGCTTGAGGAGGACTTGGCAGATCGCGATGGCGCTTTCAAAGTCGCGATTTTCCAGCGCTTGCTCCACCAACGTGGAAGCGATAAGCGCTACCTCTTCGTCATGTGATAAAGGTTTGAGATAGACACCGTTGGCCACGGCTTGGTCCGTCATCGGGAGTTTTTGTCGATACCAGACATCCCGGGTGAAACCGCCGCCGCTTGTCGCTTCCAGATTCCAGGTCTCGCCGTCATCGTCAGTGTATTTGATGAACACATGCAGAGGCGCTTGGGCCAGTGTCATGTTCAGGCCAAGCCGTTTCCCAAGGAACATCATCAGCATCGGCATGGTGATGCAGTTGCCGCGTCGGGTTTCGAGATAGGTCGACAGCCTGCGGTTTATCGGCCTTGTGCCGAGCGGATCGGTCTGGTCATAGCTGAACGCCGAGCCGCCGTTCCAAGCTCCTGGTTCGTAGAGATAGCGGCGCAAGGTTGCCAGGGTCTCCGCGCCGTCGGCATTTGATGGAAGCGTGGCCTTCACGTCTGCTGCCATCCGATCGATCTCGGCAATGCCTGCCTCGATGCTGACGGACGCATCAATCATGTGGTCGACGGTAAACTTGATATCAGCGAGGTCGCGTGCGGGCATGAACAACGCCTCAACATCGGCAGGGTGCAGGCCCAGCGAACCCGCCTGAGCTGCAAACGCGTACAGATACAGTGCTGCGACCGCAATAATGAGGATACAAATCCTGTTCATTGCGGTGCCGATGCTCCCGCTGAGCTATCGTTGTCTTTGGGAACAAACCGCCCGAACGCCGGATCGTAGTACCTGGCATTGAGATACATCAGCCCGGTTTCAGGATCGAAGCGTTCGCCGATATAGCTCTTCTTGGTCTGGAAGCTGGTGT
The DNA here is from genome assembly GCF_002531885.1 of Rhizobium sp. L9. NCBI lineage: Bacteria > Pseudomonadati > Pseudomonadota > Alphaproteobacteria > Hyphomicrobiales > Rhizobiaceae > Rhizobium > Rhizobium sp. L9. Next base: position 159,475 of record NZ_NWSZ01000025.1, read on the forward strand.
TGGTGGCTTCGCCATAGGCGGCATAGCCGGTCTGCTCGACACGGTAGCCGCTCTCGTTGGTCACCTGCCGAACCGAGGCGAGATGATCGCGGTGCAGGAAGAACTTGTCCTGCACGGTGCTGCCTGCGGTGACGACGATCTTGGCGTCGGGATGCGGATAGAGTGTGTAGATGTCGGTGCCGGGCGTCGAGCGGTCGATCTCGACATTGGCGTCGGGATAGAGCGTCGTGCCGAAGCCCCAGCTCTTCTTCACCCGGGCGCCGTCCGGGCCATAGGCGAAGCTCACCGTGGCGCCGTCCTGGGTGACGCTCGCCAGCCGGTTGGCGCCGTCCCAGCTCAGCGTGCGGCTGCCGTCCGAGACCATGTTGCCGTTGGCGTCATAGTCGATGGTCTTCGCACCGATCTGCGTTGCCGCATGCGGGCGGATCGCTGATGCCGCGGGATAGACATAGGTGCCGATCCGCGTGCGGGAGAGAAGATTGTGATTGCTGTCGTAGCTGTAGGTCTCGTCGAGCGTGTTTTCGCCGGCATTGTCGGCGCCGGTCAGACGAGAGAGATCGTCATAGGTGTAGGTCCAGTTGTCGTTGGCGGTCAGGCCGGTGATGGTCTTGATCCGGCCGAGTTTGTCACGGCTGCACTGATTGTCCATCAGCACCGTCGTGCCCATCGCCGTCGTCACCCGGTCCAGCCACCGCCGGGTCGGCGAATAGCTGAAGCTGGTCGTCACGCCGTTGATGTAATTGATCGTCTGCGTCTGGCCGTCGGCCTCGTAGCTTGTCGAGTCGATCAGTCCAGGGATCCTGGAAAGCAGGTCAGCATCGTTATAGAGCCAGGGCAAGGTCCTTTTGCCGACGACGATATTGGCAGGCTGATAACCGATCGCCGTGGTCTTGCCGGTCGGCCCGTGTTCGACACTGGTCGTGCTCGCCACCCCGTCGATGACCGCCCGGGTGATGACCTTGTCGCCGACACCGTTATAGAAACGGGTGTAGGTCATAGTCGCATTGGCGTTCTCGGCCGTGGTCAGCATGCCGGCATTGTGCGACTGGCCGGTGGCGGCCGGCTCGTCATAGCTGTTCTCAGCCAGCAGTGTCGGCACCGTCGCTCCCGGCTCCGTCACCTCCTTACGGGTGACCCGGCCCATCTGGTCATAGGCCATCGTCGTCACCCCACCGCGTGCATCCGTCTGGCGGATCAGCCGGCCGGCATCGTCATAGTCATAGGACCAGTTGCCGAGATCCGGATCGCTTGCCGTCAGCCGGTTGCCGAGCAGGTCGTAGGTGTAGGTCCATTGCGCGCCTTTGGGATCACGCACTCCCAGCAGACGGCCGAGCGCGTCGTAGCTGCGGTTTTCGGTGACCCAAGTCGCGCCGAGCTGCGACTGCAGGGCGATGACATTGCCGTCCGCGTCGGCATAGCTGCGATGCGGATGGTTTTCCTCGTCGGTCATGACCGTCAGCGACACCGGCAGCCTGGTGACGTCGGTCACAAGTGCCGACTGCGCCGCATACTGATAGAGCTTCTGGCTGCTGTCGGGGTTGACCTGCTTGATCACCCGGTCCTGCCAGTCATAGCTATTGGTCGTCCACTGCGCAGCATCGGTGGCGAAACGGACAAGGGACGTTTGCTTCACGTTTCCGCGCGTATCATAGACCGTGTCGGTGATGCGAGCCGGACCGGTGGCAGAAGCTCCGGGTGTCTCCACCCGCCAGGGCCGGCCGAGCCCGTCATAATAGGTGCGGCTGAAGACCTCGCCTGTCCCGTTGGTGCGCGGCGACGAGGTCACCACCGCCTGTGTCGTCGGGCTGCCCTCGTTCTCGTAACGGGTGTTGAGGTAATTGCCCGATCCGGCATTCACATAGCCATAGGGCCGGCAATAGGCGTCATAGGTGTAGGTCTCGACGATGCCGTTCCAGTCGGTCTTCGTCGCCGGCAGACCACAGACCAGATCATAGCTGGTCGTGCTGACGAAACGGCTGTCACCCGTCAGGGCGCCATTGGCGAAGTAACGCGGGGCCCGCTCCGCCACCGGATAGAGATGGTAGGTGTCGTCGTAGTCCCATTCGCTGCGGTTGCCGAGCGCGTCGGTTTCGGCGATCCGGTTGCCGTAGCTGTCGTAAGCATAGCTGGTTGGCGACACCCGCGGTGTGCTGCCGACGCTCATATAGGCGAGCTTCTGTGTTAGATTGCCTTTGACCGGCGGCGTCGTAACCGCCGTCGCGTCGTCATAGAGATATTCCTCTTTGCTGCCGACCGGTGATGCGGCATCGACGCCGAAGCGGACCGTCTTGGAGGTCGGCAGCGCGACGATGTAAGCAGAGGTGTTCGGCGCGAAGGTGAAGGTCGTCGTCTTCTCGTCTCCGGTGGTGTTCACATTCTCCGTGCCGGCGGCATCCACCGTGCGGCCGCGATCCTTGATCTCCGTCACATTGCCATAGGCATCGAAGCTGCGCTCCGTCCGCAGGTAGGCCGTCGTCCCCCCTTCCGTCAGCTTCGTCGTGGTCGCAGTATTCCTGGCCTTATAGGGCTTCGAGGCGATACTGGCGTCGTAGGTTTCGGTGATTGTCTTGGATGCCGTATTCGCCGAGTTGCGCAAAACCGTGGTGTCCGGCAACCCGTAACTGGCGAGATCCTGACGATAGGTGGTCACAACGAGGGGAGCGGCGGTGTCTCCAGACAGGATTGGCTTCGTCTCGGTGACGGTGCGATAACTAAGGAACTTTCGGGCCGCGGGATTGTAGAGACCCCCGGAATAAGAATAGCTGCTGGCGGCAGAGTTTCCGCGTCCGTCATTGACGGTCACCTTCGTCACCGGATGCATGACAATCGGCATGAAGCTGTTCGAAAAGCTCGTCGAAGGGGCGTAGTTGATCGAAATCGTCCCACCCGTTTCCAAGGTGACGGTCCGCAAGAGATTCGGATTGCCCGAACCGGCGTTGGAGATCACCGTGTCAGTTTCGGACGCAACAAAGTCGGGCAAGCCGTCACCGTTGAAATCACCCGACAGACCGGAACCACGCTGCAGGAACGGTGAGACGACCAGGCTATTGCCGGAGCCTCCGAACCAAAGGCCATAGGCTCTGAGGTCCTTGAAGGGATCGGTATCCCTGCGATCCTTGGCGGCGACAACGTCGACCTTGCCGTCGTTGTCCATGTCGCGCAGGATCGGCGTGCCCTGAAGGGCAAGGCCGCTGGCGACCTGAACGAAACTGCTGCCGGTTCCGAGCCAGACCGTTGCCACATAGGTCCCCGATCCGGACGGCGTCGCTTTGACAACGTCCGTCGTGCCATCGCCATTCATATCCGCAAGAGCGCAGTAATATAAGGCGGAACTGCAATCGACCCCCATCGCCTGCGTATTCCACGAACCGCCGGCATATTTTAGCTAAAAGAGGTCTTTGCCCCTGACCACGCCTTGACGGCCACCCCCGAGAAAATCGGCAACGCCGCGAATGTAATTGCCGACGTTGAAGAGCTGGTCGTACCCATCGCCGTCCGGATCCACGGGCGCATTCTTGACTGTATTGGAACCGTCGTAATCCGTCGGAATGGCGCCACAGACAGCAGTATTGGCGCCCGGGCACAGCGAAGCCGACACACTCAGCGAGGCATCGGTTGTAATAATACCGCTAACACGGGTCTTGTCGATAATGCTGCATCTGTTCGTGACGTTGTAGGTGAATGCGAGGTCCTTCGTCAGCTTGCCCGACACGAAACGACCCGCGAAATAGTTCGGAACCGGCATTCCCTCGTAACAAGAATTCGTTGGAACGGCGATGGTCGACGTGCCGGCGACAGCGCCGGTGCCGCTAAATTTCATCACCGTAAATTTTATAGGAGCTGGTCTATAAGTCCCCAAATCGGAATTATAGGAATAGGTCAATAGTGAGCCATAAAACTCGTCTCTGCCATCGAAGTTCAGATCGCCGATTTGGCGGGAGAGGAAATAAGAACGCTGCTTGGCGCCATCCCCAGGCGTTAGCGCCGGGAACTGATTATTCAGCCGCGTGTAGCTGTAGGTGATGTTGTCATAGACCATCGACCGTATGGTCTTATGGGTTCCGCTGGTGATGTTGTTGTTATTGGAATCGACGACCAAGTCGCGACCATAACGATCGACCCGCACAAGGCGGGATGCATTGTAAGCGGCAAGCTGAGACCGTTCAGCGCGCGTAATTCCACGGCATGAGTGCATCGAGATCGCTGCTCGACCAGCCG
>NZ_NWSZ01000026.1:0-111397 GCF_002531885.1 Rhizobium sp. L9
GGCAACCCCAAATATCCCAACTCTCCCGGTTCACCGTCACTCGTGATGGAAATCTTCCGCAAATTGCGGTCGCTCCCCGGTCACAGTTTTTGGCCGGACGATGTGAGCCTTGTCGGGTCAGGTGATATCGCTCCCACGAAGATTCTAACATCGGGACAGGTAACTGACACCTACCTGCTTGCGCTAGCCAAGGTGCATGGGGGGCAGCTGGCGACATTCGATCGCAAGCTGTCAACAGCAGCGGTTACAAGGGGCAATTCTGCCTTGCACCTGATCACCACGAGTAGATCGTGAGTTCCCGTCGATCCATTATGCGATTTTCCTGGGCTAAACCGTGAACGCCATAGCAACAAGCCGCACAATGCTGGCCTCGAAACTCGCGCCGTGCCGGAACTGTTGACCGCTATTTCAATGTCGGTGGCGTAAAAGGTATTTATGGAACGCGCTGCAGATAAATTCGCCGATCGTCCACGATGAGGCGTCGCAATTGCATTTCCACCGCGCCAGAGACCTATGCTCGTACCGCCCGCGAGCTGTCTAGCAGGATAACCTCTGCGCTCGCTCCGTCGTCGGATGCCGGAAGATTGTCGTCTTCAGCGACAGGTTGATGGATTTTGAACTGACACAAGAGTTCGGTGAGCGCTTCCGCCTGTGACGCTAACATGCTTCCTGCGGCGGCGGATTGTTCCGCCATCGCCGCGTTCTTTTGTGTTTCGTTGTCAATTGAGCCGACCGTGGCGTTTATGTTAGCCAACGTTATCGCTTGCTCTTGCGCCGACCAGGCTATTGCCACGACATGCCGATCGATCTCGGTGACCTCCGCTATAATCTGGCCCAGGCTCTTTCCAGTCTCGTCTACGAGGGATACCCCTTTTTCCACCTGTGCGCTTGCACTCGAAATCAGTTGCTTGATTTCCCTTGCAGCTGTCGCTGATCGCTGCGCCAGCTCTCGAACTTCTTGAGCCACTACTGCAAAGCCACGTCCGGCATCGCCAGCCCGGGAAGCTTCAACTCCGGCATTCAGGGCAAGGAGGTTCGTCTGAAAAGCGATCTCATCAATCACCTCAATGATTGTCGTGATCTGATCGGAAGATTTCTCAATGTTTCGCATCGCCTCGACCGCAGAACGAACGACGACACCGGACGCCTCCGCCCCAGTCTTCGCTTGTGCGACCAGGACTTTCGCTTCGTCGGCTCGAATCGCGTTCTCGCGAATCGCGGACGTTACCTGTCCAACCGCCGCTGCAGTCTCCTCGAGTGAAGCGGCTTGCCGCTCCGTTCTGGTGGACAGGTCATGGGACGCCGAACGGATTTCTTCACAGCTGCTGTCGATCTGAAAGGCGTTTTGATTCACCGACAACAACGCGCCAAGGAGCTTTTCGACTGAAGCATTATAGTCGAACCGAAGACTATCCAGATCCGCTCTAAAGGGTGTTTCGATCCGGTGGGTTAAGTCCCCGTCGGAAAGCCGCTGAAGTGCAGCGCCCAATGTGCTTACAGCAAACTTTGCCGCGCCGGCGTCGGCAGCGTCCCTCCCCTCGCGCGTTTGCCGGTCTCTTTCCGCTGCCTCTCGCACCAGCTCGCTCTCGTGTTCCAACTGTGTGCGCTCAATGGCGTTCTTTCGGAACACTGACACTGCGCGGGCCATGCTTCCCAATTCGTCTCGACGCTCCTCGCCTAAGACTTCGTCGCCCGTGTTACCATCCGCCAGAGACATCATTCGGTCCCTGAGACGAACCATCGGCAGGGTCACGTACCGGGAGGCTATGAAGATCGACACCGCCAATAAGGACGCAAACAGGACTGCGATAGTGACGAGCGAATAGAAGCTGGTTTTATCGGCGCTGTCCGCCAATTGCTGGCTCTTGAGCGCGGTTGCGCTGGCAAACCCATCAGTCCAGTCACGCACGGCAAGGACCTGATCCGCTATGATTGGGTCGGCTCGGCGCAGCAGTGCATTGGCATTTGCGGTGTCGCCCTTAAGTGCCAATTGGACCGCCCCGTTGGTCAGCTCGAGAATACCGTTGGCGGCAGATATGAAACCATCGATACTCTCCTTCTGATCGGGAGCCAGCTTCTTGACAGCGCGAAGTTCGGAAAGCAATTTCGCCTTGTTGTTCTCGTAATAAAGAGCGAATTTTTTGATGTTCGGGTCCTTGGTGTCATAAGACATGACTTGGTAGGCATTGTAGCTCAGCGCGGTAAGCCGCTGGCTCGCCCGGGCCATCTGAATGGCCGCCGCCTCATCCTCGGCGATGAAGCTGACATAGCTCTGTGAGGCATACCGATATTTGAGCGATACAAATGTCAATCCGGTTATGCCGATCGCACAGACCGGCGCCACCAACAGAAGCATTTTCAGTTTTATGCTGACATTCTCTAGAAACGACATAGTAAATCCCCCATGTATGTCGTTGATTCTTTGCCCATTACCGCGATATCTACTGCCGCTATCAGACTTCTTCTTTAAGCGTCTCTTTCTGCGTGATGAGGCGCGCCGAGTGATGTCCCGTCGTGAAGACCCAGAGCCAGCTGAGTGCGACGGCCATTCGGCTGCGCGTGCCGATCAGGAAGTAAATGTGGGCCAGACCCCATATCCACCAAGCAAGCGAACCCTTCAGTCGGAACTTCCCGAAATCAATGACAGCCGAGCTCGGGCCAATTGTCGCCAGGTTGCCGAGGTGTCTGTAGCGGAAGGGTGCGGGCGCGGGTTTTTGCAGGCGCCGCGCCTTGATGACCGAGGCAACATATCTCCCTTGTTGCTTCGCCGCGGGCGCGATGCCAGGTACCTGACTTCCGTCTTCCGTTCTCACGGAAGCGGTGTCTCCAACGATGAACACTTCCGGGTGCCCGGCAACGGTCAGATCTGGTTCAACGAGCGCTCTTCCTGCGCGATCCCGCTGCGCTCCGACCCATTCGGCCGCCTTGGATGCCTGAACGCCTGCTGCCCAGATAACCGTTCGGCTCGGAACGACCTCGTCTCCAATGGTCACGCCGTCTTCGTTGCAGGCGGTCACCGGGCGGCCGATGCAGACTTCGACACCCATCTTCGTCAACGACTTGGCGGCGTAGTCGGACAGTGCCGGCGGAAAGATCGGAAGAACTCGCGGCCCGGCTTCGATCAACAGAATTCGCGCCGACGAGGTGTCGATGCTTCGAAACTCTTCCACCAGGATTTTATGAGCGAGCTGGGCAATGATGCCAGCCATCTCTACCCCCGTGGGTCCAGCCCCGATGATGCTGAAGGTCAAGAGGGCCTTCCTACGCTGGAGATCCGCCTCCAATTCGGCTTTCTCGAACGCAAGAAGAAGCCGCCTTCTTATCGTCGTCGCATCTTCGAGCGCCTTTAGACCGGGAGCAAAGGGCTCCCACTCGTCACGGCCGAAATAGGCGTGGCGCGCTCCAGTGGCGAGGACCAATGTGTCGTACGGCACCGAATGATCGCCCTTCAGTGATACAGAGCGTTGCGCTATGTCGATGCCGACGACTTCGCCGAGCAGCGTAGAGATGTCCTTCCTTTCGCGGAACAGCGTCCTTATCGGCCAAGCTATTTCCGACGTCGCAAGCACCGTTGTCGCGACCTGGTAAAGCAGTGGCTGAAAGAGATGATGATTGCGCCGATCGATGATTGTAATGGAAGTTTTTGGGCATTTGAGATCCCTGGCGAGCTGGAGACCCGCAAAGCCTCCACCTACGATCACTACGCGATGTTGCGCCATTTTCACTCCAAGATATGGACGGGGTGCTCCTCATCGGAAGCACAGTTCCGGCCGAGCCACTGACGCGGTTCATTCAGTCGCTTACGCGGCTATTCACGATGATGGACGGGGGACTAACGAGCAGTGGCAGGAGTGGCTCCAGAACGCGGATCACATTGGGGTGCTTGCCGTGAGCGGCCACCGCCTCCTCGTTCGCCCAGCCATCGAGAATGTAGAACGTATTGGGCTCGTCTGCGCGCTGGTACAGGTCGTAGTAGAGACATCCTGTTTCTTCACGGGCCGGTCCGATAAACTCCAGAAGGAGTTCCTTCACGCGGCCCCTGTTCTGGGTTGTGGTTTTGAATTCGACGATAAGGTGCTGTTCCCCGGATTTCGTGGGCGACATCGGCTGGCTCCTAGTTGAACACGATGACGGGCTTGATAACGCGACCCGCTTCCGCGTCCGCGATGGCCTCGTTGATCTTCTCGAATGGATACTTCGTGATCAGCTTCTGAAACGGGAACTGGCCTGCCTGATTGAGCTGAACCATCTGCGGAATAAACAACTGCGGAATTTGGTCGCCGAGGATTGCGCCCTGGATCTTGCGGTTGAAGACCATGAGGTCGAGTGGGATCGGGATGTCCTTGCCGAGCGCGTCGAGGCCGAGCAGAACGACATGTCCGCCTGGCCGTGTGCATTTGATGGCGTTGAGGATAACTGGAATGATACCGACCGCCTCGACGGCGAAATCAGCACCACCGCCGGTCAGGGCGTGAATCTGTTCCACGATATCGGCTTCCTTGCCGTTGATGGCATGCGTCGCGCCCAGTTCCTTGGCCATCTCGAGACGCTGCAGGTTCAGATCGACGATGATGATCTTGCTGCATCGACGCACTTTGGCGGCCATGATTGCCGCGATGCCCACGGCTCCCGCACCGAATATGACAATGGTCGAACCAATTTCCGGCTTCATGGCATTGATGACGGTGCCGGCTCCGGTCGCCATGCCGCAACCGAGTGGCGCTGCATCTGTAAGGTCGAAGCCTTCCGAGGGGAGTAGAGCTGCATTGTTCTCTGTCGCTAGAATGTGTGTCGCGAAGGAAGACTGACCGACGAAGTTGCTGCCCACATCGTCACATACGATGGCTTTCTTCCCGTTTCGCCGCAGACCCGTCAAGTTGTATTGCGTGTAGTTCTGGCAGTTCATCGGATGCGAGCGCCGGCAGTCGGCGCAGAAGCCGCATGAACTCTGGCTGAGGGCGACGGCGTCGCCTATCTTCAATGCCTGCACGTCAGGTCCAACCGCCTCGACAATCCCGACACCTTCGTGCCCTGGAATGACGGGAGCCGGTGGGCCGAAGATGCCATCTCGCAGAAGCAGGTCGGTATGGCAGATGCCCGTTGCAACCGTTCGGACAAGGATCTCGTTCCCTTCGGGGTCAGCGAGCTCGAGGTCCCGAAACTCCAGTGGAGCCTTCGGCTTCACGGCGACGGCCGCAGTAATCTTGACCATTTCTTCTCTCCTGCTTTCTCTTGCTAAGTCGCGGAAACAACTGCGATCGACAATTACGGCACTCGGGCTCAGATGCGCCCCGTTCGAGTTCCGTAGATGATCGCGGCTAGCGCGATGATGAGGCCCTGGACGATGAGCTTTCCTGGTTCCTGAATGCCGAAAACGGTCAGCATCGCAAACAGGAAGCTGAACGCGACGACCGCAACAAACGGACCAGCAACGCCGCCACGATCGACGCCGAAGGTGACGCCGCCGAGGATCGTCGCAGCCAAAGCATTCATGAACGTATCGAAGCCCGGCTTGATTGTGCCGACCGCCAGCGCGGAAACTTGGACAAGCGCAGCGATCCCGGTCAGGACTCCTGCCGTCACATGCGAGACAAGTATCGTTCGGGCAAGCGGGATCCCCGTTGTCTCAGCGGCGCGCGGGTTATCGCCAACTGCACGGAAATAGCGGCCAACGATCAAGAAGCGGAACGCGAGGGCTACGAGAATCGAAGTCGCGACCCAGATGATGACGGAATAGGAAAGTCCATGCACGTTGCCGTTCGTCAGTACGCGTAGCCACGTTGGCGTGGAGCCGGGCGCCCTGCCCGCGCTCATATACTGAACGATGCCGATCAGGATCGCGGAGACGCTTAGCGTCGAAATAACGGCGGACGCACGGATGTAAGCGACGAGGACGCCGTTGATAATTCCGACGAGCAGCCCAACTACGATAGGCATCGCCACGGTCAGGAAGGGCGGGTAGCTGTTTAACAAGCCCGAGCTTGCGAGGTAGATCGCAAAAGCGAAAACGCCGCTGACGGAGAGATCAATCGACCGAACTCTCATCACAAGAGACTGCGCGAGCACAGCTATTCCAAGTGGGGCGGACTGCTTGAGGATTACAAACCAATAGTTCGGGTTGACAAGGGTCGCGCTCACGGCCGGCGCGACCGCGATTAGCATCGCAAGCACATAGTACGCCGGAGGCAGACCGATGATCCAGGAAACAGCGCGCTTGCCGTTAACCGAGGGCGATGGCGCACCGGGCTTAGAATTAGCGGTAGTCATCGAGGTGTCCATCTTCTTCAAAGTCCGATTGTTTTGCGCCGCTGCGATACGACGAGCACGAGGAGCAGCGCGCCTTTAGCCACCGATTGCAGGAAGGCAGAGACATTCGCGAGGTTCATCACGTTGTTGACGAGGCCCAAAATCGCGGCTCCTACGGCAGTACCAAAGATGCTTCCGATTCCGCCGGCGAGGTGAACGCCGCCGAGGGCTGCCGCCGTAACGGACTCAATCCCGAAAGCGGCTCCGCCCTTGGGATCGCCGGACGCAAGCCGTCCCGCTAGGAACATCCCTGCGGCGCAGGCAAAGAGAGCCGACAGAACGTAGGCGTTGATGATCGTGCGCTCCACCGGCACGCCGTTCATGCGGGCGTTGAATTCATTGCCACCAGCAGCAAAAAGATAGAGGCCAAACGGTCTGCGATAGAGGATCCAGGCGGCGGCGAGCGAAGCGACGACGAGCCAGACCAAGGAGTTCGGTATCGGGCCCATCGAGCCCGCCACCGAGGTCGAAAGCCAATTCGGCACCTTTCCCCCGGGAATTGGGAGTATGATCAGAGCGAGACCCTGGCCGATTCCCATCGTGGCGAGGGTCATGATGATCGGGTGCACGTTCAGGCGCGCAACGCCGTAACCGTTGACCAGCCCGAATGCGGTTGCAACCGCAATGCAGAGCAGGATTCGTACGAGAACGGGCATGTCCAGCGTCATTATCGCGGTCGTCACGCTGATGATTGACCCTACAGAGACGTCTAAGCCGCCGGTCAGGATCACGAATGTCTGGCCAAGCGCTGAGATGACAAGGGTGGTCGACTGCGCAAGCAGGTTCGAGAGGTTTTCGCCCTCGAGAAAGCCGGGCAGGAAGGCAATCGACGCGACGAGCATCACGACGAGCGTTCCGATCGAAAGTCGGATCGCCCCTGCTCGATACGGAACCCTGAGGTAAGTTGCGACAGTGTTCATAAACTTCTCCTCAATGAACCGCAGCGCTCTGATCATGCGCGGCATGAGACCCCAACGCGGTTCCAAGAATGCTTTCTTCGGTGGCTCCGACGGCAGGCGTCTGACCCACGATCTTTCGGTCGTGGACGATCAGAATGTTGTCACAGAGCCCGATGAGCTCGGCGAGTTCACGGGAGGAAACGATCACTGCTCCGCCACGCTCGCTGAAGTCACGAAGCAGGCGGTAGATCTCGGCTTTCGCGCCGACGTCCACGCCACGCGTTGGCTCCTCGATCACAAGAATGTCCACGCCCGACAGAAGCCACCGTCCGAGCAAGACCTTTTGTTGGTTTCCGCCGGAGAGCTTGCCAACGGGTGCGCTGGGGTCGGCGGCCGCTACCCGCAGGGACGCGATGATTTCACGCACGCGCGAAACGGATCTCCACGCGACGCTGGCCATGCTGCGGTTGAGCTGCTTGCCAAGCGCGATGTTGTCGTAAATTGGCAGACGGAGAAATAGACCTTCCTGCTTGCGGTCCTCGGGTATGAAACCGATGCCTGCGGAGATCGCGCTGGAGAATCCCGAAGAGACGTCCACGACGCGCATGGATGAGTCGGCATGCCGGCGTCTGATAGAGACGGATTTCGCCGACTCCACTCCGACCAGCGCTCTCATGATTTCCCGTTGCCCTTGTCCTTCGAGACCCGCAAGCCCGAGGATTTCTCCTCTCTTTACTGAAAATTGAACCGTCGGTCCTTGGGCATCAAGGCGAAGGCCAGAGACCTCGAGCATATGATCGCCCGTTTCACCCGCCCGCGACGGAAAAAAGTTCTGCAGTTCTCGGCCGACCATCGTGGCGACAAGAGAACGGAGGTTGAAGTCTTCCACTTTCCCGGTCCTCACCCACGCGCCGTCCTTCATCACCGTGATCTTGTCACAGAGTTCGAAGACCTCGTTCATCCGATGTGAGATATAGACAACGGCTTTGCCGGCGCGCTTGAGATCCCGGATGACTTTGAACAGGTGTTGAACGTCGGCCGAATTCAACGCTGCTGTTGGCTCGTCGAAGATGAAAACGTCCGCATTCGATGTAAGACCCTTCGCGATTTCGACAGCCTGTTGCTGGGCGACCGTCAGCGTGTCGACGATCGCCATCGGGTCGAGTTGGGGAAACACGTCGGCCAACAGACGGCGCGATCTCTCGATTACCGCTGCTCTATCGATCGAGCCGTCAGCGCGCCGTGGCTCGTGACTGAGGAACATGTTCTCGGCGACGGTTAGATTGGGTATGAGAGTGAATTCTTGGAATACCGTCGATACGCCGGCGAGGCGCGCTTCCTTTGGGCTACGGAAGTTGACGTCCTCACCGCGAAGCCGCACGGTTCCCGAGTTGGGCTGATAAACGCCGGACAGAATCCGCATCAGCGTGGATTTACCCGCGCCATTTTCGCCCATCAGGGCGTGCACCGAGCCGGGCTCCAGCGAAAAGCGTACGTCCGACAAGACCTTCGTGGCGCCAAACGACTTATTGATGCCGACCATTTCGACAAGCAGGCTCATGAAAGCTTTCCATGTTGTTGGAGTTGCGGGCGCGGAAATTCCGCGCCCGGCTTGCTTCAGGCTTTGAAGTATTCGAGCAGCTTCTCGTTCGGCATTTCGGTCGGAGCCCAATATGCATCAGTGAGATCTGGCCTGTAGAACTTGGAGAGCGTGTCGTCAGTGATTGGCTTGGGACGGTTAGTCCAGTTGCGATTGATTGGCTTCCCTTCGAGAAGCGCGAACGCGGCGCGTAGCGCGGCGGTGGAAAGCGCCGGCGGGCAGATGGGCCCGATTGACGACAGCTTTTCATCGTTCCAGCGGCGCATCCAACCATTCAGCGCTTCGCCGGTGATCGGCGGTATCGTTGAGGCGCCGGCTTCCTGAAGGGCATCGAGAACGCCGAGCGACATATTGGCGCCATCGGTCCAAACACCGGCGATGTCGGGATCGGCGAGATAGAGATTCTCGGCGATCTTCTTCGAATCCTCGTATGACCAACTGCCGTGCTGTGTCGATGTGATCTGAAGCCCGGACTTGTTGAAGACTTCCATGGCGCCGCTGTAGCGGTCGGCATCGATCGGATGGCCGGCGACGCCGCGCAGGACCCAAACCTTACCCTTGTTGCCGAGCTTGTCGACGAGGAACTGCGCCATGACGCGTCCGAAATAGAAGTCGTCGCCCTGCACCTGAACAGTGAAATCCTCGGTATCAACACGGCCGAGGTAGACGACGGTCGGTATCCCGGCTGCTTTCGCCTTTCGAATGCCTTCTACGGCCGACCCCGTGGTCAGCGGAGCGATGATGATCGCGTCAACCTTCTGCGCGATCAGGTCTTCGATGTCGGCGACCTGCTTGGACGGGTTCAAGTCGGCGCTGCGGAACTGATAGTCCGCGACACGATCCTTGTTGCGCGCAATTTCGTATTCCGCTTCGAAGGCGGTCTGGTAGGTGTGCGTCGATCCTGCGAGACCGTAATGGCTGTGACCGATCTTCCAGGGACCGCTCTTCGCGAATTTGCCCGCTTCGACGATCGGGTTGTCGCCCTCGGACGGCCAGGTGTCGGAAAGAATGTTGATATCGGTCGCCGCCCGAAGAATGTTCGGCACGCCGAACGTGCCAGCGGCGAGCAACGCGCTACCGGCCTGCAGGAATGTACGTCTCTTCATCTAAGTTCCTCCTCTACCGCCCCAGGCGGAAATTTTTGTCTGATATGCGAGAGCCGCTTAGTCTCCTGCCGTTGCCGGACTCTCCACAGAACGGCGACGAGCATCATTATAAATCAGCAGACAATCTGTCAATCTATTTAAATATCCACGGTAGATACCTAGATATAGGGGATCTATCCTATTGATTTATCGACTCCGTTCGCTTTTCGCCAGAGCATGAGACAATAGGACAATCATTGGACCCGAAACTGAATGCGAACAAAAGGGATGAAAATGGCGACCTTGGTCATCGTCCGTGACGGGCAAAGCGATGGGAACGAAAGGAACGAATTCACGGGCTGAAAGGACGCGTCACTTACCGATCAGGGCGGTTGGAAACCCTGCTCGGCATGTCTGTTCTGACCGAGGACGACCGATGACGCCTCGGCCAGACTCCCTTGCGGTCGGCTTCAGTTGAAGTCGGTGATCACCACATAGCCGCTCGTGTTAAAGCTATCCATGTCGTGCAGAACCGATTGGACGTCACTGAGGGAAACCGTTCGACTCACAAGAGCGGTGGGTCTTAGTTTCTTCGAAGCGACGAGACTGTGGAGGTCGCCATACTCGCTCTGTGGATTGCCCAGGCTGCCACGAATTTCGAGTTCTTTGAGCACGATCATGTCCATCGGAATCGCTACGATGCCCTTCTCCGCCTGGGACGTCAGACCAACCTGGGACAATCGCCCGCCTTTGCGGAGCGAATGCAGCGCCCCGTGTACGGTCGCGACGCTACCGAGCGCATCGACTGCGAGATCGACCCCCGCGTCTCGTTCCGTAACTCTCCTGACCGCGACGCCGACCTTCTCAGACGAAAGGCCCTTCGCATTGACGACAGCATGCGCGCCGATTTCCTTCGCCTTTGCAAGTTTTGCATCATCGACATCGACAGCGATCACACGTCCGCCGAGCGACGCTGCGATCTCTATTGCGGCCTGCCCGACGCCACCGCACCCAAAGACGGCGGCGCTCTCTCCGCCGCGCAACGCGCCACGGCTCTGGATTGCACGCCACGCCGTCATGTAGCGGCAGCCAAGCGCCGCGGCGGTGAGTTCGTCCACCCCCTCCGGAAGCGGTATGCAGTTCAGGTCAGCGTTGGGCGCGCGCATGTACTGCGCCCAGCCGCCTGATCCTGGGATGAGGTGCGGCACCGCCGCGTTGTCGCAAATGTTCTGCTCGCCGCGAGAGCAATGGTGGCAATGCCCGCATGCCAGATTGAACGGCACCGTGACACGTTGCCCAGGGCGGACGGACTTCACGTCGGATCCGACGGCTTCGACAATGCCGCCGATTTCATGCCCGAGGACGGCTCCGGGCTGAAGCTTCATTCCGACCCATTCCCAGTCGCCGTTCCATAGATGCCAGTCACTTCGGCAGATCCCTGATGCCACGACCCTAACGAGAGCATCGCCTGGCTCCAGCTCCGGGACCTTGACCTCAGCTACCGAGACCCGTCCCCTTACTCCCTCAATTTGCGCGGCCTTCATTGAACGACTGGACCACGCCTTCGGCGCTTCGAACATTCCTTCTTCCTCCCGAGTGGCACATGTGAAGTTGTATTTTCCAACGGCAAAAAGCTATTTTTTGTCTGCTAATCTGTCAACGGTTGGCCGACGAATGTAATTCGAAGCCCATCCGCTTTGCAATACAGGCGCCAATCGCTAGCGCTTACCGCTGTAAAGACGTGCTTTTTCGACGTTTTAAGTGGCGGTCATGACAGTGGAAATTCGATTGCACACAAAATAGACCGAGACATATTGACTGATTGTCTGAGGATACGTAGTTTTCGCCCATCTGCGCTGGTGCGCGTCTGGAGGAGCCCAACTTATGAAGCAAGCGTATGCTGCAATCTCGCGCGAGAAGGCGAAGCCTCTCGTCTTAGAGTGCATCGGAATTGATGAACCGCGAGCGGACGAAATCCTAGTTCGGATCGTCGCGTCCGGCGTCTGCCATACGGACATGGTCGTCCGGGATCAGGGATACGACGTGCCTCAACCGGTCGTCCTTGGACATGAGGGCAGCGGCATCGTCGAAGCGGTCGGAAAGGACGTTAAGAGGCTCGCTCCCGGCGACCACGTCGCCCTCAGCTACGCCTACTGCGGCAAGTGCGAAAGGTGCCGCGTCGGCACGCCATATTATTGCGAAGATTTCTTCGGCAGAAATTTCCGCGGCACCCGCGCCGATGGCACCTGCCCGATCCACGATTCGCACGGCAAACAGATTAGCGGTTGTTTTTTCGAGCAGTCCTCGTTCGCGACGTACGCCATCGCCAGCGAACGCAACGCAGTTAAGATTTCCAAGGACGTACCCCTCGAGCTTATCGGTCCGCTCGGTTGCGGTCTCCAGACAGGCGCGGGCGCGGTGTTAAACTGCTTAAAGCCAATGCCTGGGTCGTCCATTGCGATCTTCGGCGCGGGAGCGGTTGGGATGGCGGCTGTCATGGCCTCAAAAATCGCAGGGTGCACGACTATTATCGTTGTCGATCTCAACGATGAGCGTCTCGAGCTTGCAATTGAACTCGGTGCAACACACACAATCAATGCTCGCTGGGAAGACAGTATCAAGGCCATCAAAGAGATCGTTCAAGCCGGCGTGGACTTCAGCCTGGAATGCACAAGCTCTCCAAAGGTTTTTCGCCAGGCCGTCGATTGCCTTGGAACGCCAGGGACTTGCGGACTTGTCGGCTCATCTGCGCTCGGCACCGAAGGCACGATCGACATCGGCAACTTCCTATTTGGCCGCACCCTTGTTGGAGTAGTCGAAGGGCAAAGCATACCGTCTGAATTCGTGCCTCAGCTTATTGAATATTGGCGGCAAGGTCGCTTCCCATTCGACAAGCTCGTCCAGTTTTACGACCTCGAGGAGATCAACGAGGCGATGGCCGACTCAGAGAGCGGAAAGGTCATCAAGCCAATCCTGCGCATGAACCACTAGCCTTCTGGTGTCGCGGCCGAAATATGCGGGGCCGCGACGGAGGTTGCGGTGCCACAGGCTAGCTTTTGCACTTGGGGGAGAAATGGTTAAAGCACTGTTTGGAGGAGACAGCTTCGACTACATCGTCGTCGGAGGCGGAACGTCTGGATGTGTCGTCACCAATCGACTGAGCGAGGCGGGCTTCAAAGTCTGCCTTCTCGAAGCGGGTCCAAAAGACGTCAATCCGATGATTCACATCCCCGCCGGCTATATCAAGAATATCTATAGCAAGAAACTCACCTGGAACTTCATGTCCGAGCCGAACCCGGGCACAAACGACAGGAGCTTCGCCCTGCCCCAGGGCCGAGTGCTTGGAGGATCGAGTTCAATCAACGGTCTCAATTATGTCCGGGGTCAGGCAATAGACTACGACAACTGGGCTTCCCAAGGAAATCCTGGGTGGAGCTACAATGAAATCCTGCCTTATTTCAAACGATCGGAGCGTCGCATCGGCAACGCCGACGATCGCTACCGCGGACGTGACGGCGAGCTTCCAATCACCGACCTGGACTGGCATCATCCCGTCAGCGATGCTCTGATCGACGCGGCGGTCGAATTGGGAATTCCCCGAAACCCGGACTATAATGGTGCCAGCCAAGACGGCGCAGGGTATTTTCAGCGGACGATCTACAAAGGCTTCAGGCACAGCTCGGCCCGCGCTTTCCTTCGTAAGGCAATGAAGCGCGGCAACGTGGACCTCCGTACGAACAGCCAAGCCACCTCAATAATCTTCGAGGGCACAAAGGCCGTCGGCGTCGCATATGTGGTGGGAGGGCCAGACGGTGCTCGACACGAAATCCGTGCGACACGAGAGGTAATCCTTACCGCAGGTGCACTCAATACGCCAAAGCTCCTTCAACTGTCAGGGGTCGGACCGGCCGACGTTCTCGGGCGCGCGGGGGTCAGGGTTTTCCATGAGCTTCCCGGCGTAGGCAATAACCTTCGCGACCACTACGCCGTTCGCATGGTTGCCCGCGTAAAAGGCTCGACAACCATCAACGATCTCGCTCAAGGTCCTGCCCTTCTGGGCCAGATTGCTCGTTGGGTCTTCGGGAAACCGAGCATACTTGCGGTTAGCCCCTCACTTGTTCACATCTTCTGGAAGTCCGATCCCTATTTGCCGAGGCCCGACCTTGAGTTCGCGTGCGCGCCAGCGAGTTTCCGAGAGGGCGTAGTCGGGTTGCTGGACACGCACCCTGGCCTGACGCTCGGCGTCTGGCAGGAGCGCCCGGAGAGCCTTGGTTTCGCCCATATCAAATCGTCAAACGCCTTCGAGCATCCGGCGATACAGCCCAACTATCTCACCCATGAGACGGATCAAAGGGCCCTGCTTGGTGGGATGCGCGTGGCGCGGCAGTTGTTCCGAGCCAACGCTCTCAGCAAATACATGGATGCCGAGACATCTCCCACGCCAGATCTCGAAAGCGACGAGGATCTCCTCGGATTCGCGCGCCAGAAGGGCACGACCGTCTATCACATGATTGGCACCACCCGCATGGGGCCGCGCTCAGATCCCGGAAACGTGGTCGACTCGCAACTGCGCGTACATGGCCTGTCCGCTCTTCGCGTCGCAGATGCCTCGATCATGCCTTCGATGCCGTCTGCCAACACCAATGCTTCGACGCTGATGATCGCAGAAAAGGCTGCTGATCTGATCTTAGGATGGCACGTCGCGCCGGCCGCGCCTCCGGAGGAACATGCCGCATGAGGAAAGAGGCACCATCGTCGACGAAGTTGATACGGGCAGCCGAGGTGCTGGATGACACAACCTCAGCCTATGCGATTTCTGCTCACGCGTGCTTCGAGAAGTTCCATGGTGCGGCCAATCGACTGGCGGGGCTTCTAGTTCTTCTTGCCATTGCGAAGTCCCGTCTTGTACTCGACGTGCAGGTCCAGGCCGCGGCGGCCCGCCTCATAAAGGCGGGAAATGAGGAGTTCCGCGCACTCCGGTCCACGCCTCGCAGCCAGCATTTTCACAGTCATCTCGCCAACGCAGGCAACCTGCTGCGCGTCGCGATGGAGCACGTAGAGCGCACATTGGCAGGCTCCGCATCCGCGCGCGACCCGCTGGTGCCGCTACAGGCGGCATGGTCGGAATTAAGAAACGCATCAAAATGCCTGCCAGGGTTCGAGGTGGTGGACTTCCGCCACTCGTGTTGTGCCCTTCATGAAACCGCTATCAGTTAATAGGCATTGGGAGGTGACATTGTCTGACTACTCAATATGGATGCTCGAATTCGCCTGGGTACCTGACGCGCCTAGCAGTTCTCTCGTCTATGGCCGGCACAACGCGGGCAATGAAAAGCTTCCTTACTGCTACACCCTCCTGAAGGGGCATGGGAAGACGATCCTGTTGGACTGCGGTGTGAACTACGCCTCCCACGGCCGTGAATTCATGGAGCGCTTCAACGTTCAGAACTGGTTCTCGCCCAAGGAAGTCCTCGCCGAGGTCGGCTGTACTCCCGAGGAAATCGACCACGTGATCCTGACGCACGCGCATTTCGACCACATGGGTGGTTTGGAACTGTTCCCCAACGCAACCTTCCACATTCAGCAGGAAGAGCTCGCGGCATGGGTTTCGATGATGGCGCTCGACCGACGCTTTCGGTGGCTGCTCACGGCCACTGATACGGGGGACATGCTCTATGCAGTCCAAGTCGCTCGGGAGGGGCGAATGCGCGGCATTGATGGCGATGCCGACAACATCTTCCCGGGGATCGATGTCAGGATAGCGCGGGACACCCATACCGCCGGGTCGCAATATGTCATCATCCGTAACGACGGCAAATCTGCAAGCGACGACGTCTTCGTATATACGGGGGACTTACTTTATCGGCACGACAATATTGATGGCGGTGTCGCCGGCGACCCGATCTATCTTCCGGTCGGCCTTGCCTTTGGCAGCCAAACTAAGCTCATCTTCACTACTCACGAGATAATGAAGTGTACCGGTTTCGACATGCGTCGAGTTCTGACGCCACATGAACCTGCGATGACCAGCATGTATCCAAGCCGCACGACGAAGAACGGTCATTACTTGATCGAGGTGGCCCTAGCGCCGGGGCAGCAATCACACGTCTAACGCTCCCAAGGCGTGGTCGGGCGGGGATGGCATCGTATGTAGCCTTCTCGCCCGACTAATTCACGGCGGTCCTGCCAGCCTTGAGCGGAGTCGCCGCAGTGGGGAAAGCTGTTGGACAGCTGTCGACGGCGCCAGAGTGCGGTTTCAAGTAGAAAACTTGATTTTAGGTGTTGTCGACCGACTTCACGCGTGAAACATTCACCCGATAAAAGCCACTGGCCCCCTCGACGCTTGTGCGAGCGGTGAGATCGACGCCATCGGCTCTTTCCTCGACGAAGTCGTCATGGCTGTAGAATGCCGAGATATCGTGGTCGCTCCGGGTGGGCTTCTTGATGTGTTCGGCAGATGCTTGTTCTGTCATGCGGCAACCTTGCGATTGAGAGCGGTTCCGCTGCGAACCTCTCAGAGATACGAATGTAGCCTCCCCCAGGTCGTGGGGGACGCCGATTCAATGGATGGAGAGCTTCACTGCGAAGCACGCCGTTCGGCGCGCCTCCTCAACCTTCTCAGGCGGGTATGCCGCCGAGGCAGACGTATTTCATGGACAGGAAGTCATCCATGCCGTACTTCGATCCCTCGCGACCGAAGCCCGACTGCTTCACGCCGCCGAACGGAGCCACTTCCGTCGAGATCAGGCCTGTGTTCACGCCGATCATGCCGTATTCAAGTGCCTCGGTCACCTTCCACACGTTGCGAAGGTCGTTCCCGTAGAAATAAGCGGCGAGGCCGAACTCCGTGTCATTAGCGAGATCGATGACTTCATCGACGCTCTCGAACTTGAAGAC
This sequence comes from Rhizobium sp. L9, assembly GCF_002531885.1. NCBI lineage: Bacteria > Pseudomonadati > Pseudomonadota > Alphaproteobacteria > Hyphomicrobiales > Rhizobiaceae > Rhizobium > Rhizobium sp. L9. Next base: position 16,788 of record NZ_NWSZ01000026.1, read on the forward strand.
CGGCGCCAGCGGCGCGAAGGTTTCCTCGCGGGCGACCTTCATATCCTTCGTCGCTCCGGACAGAAGCGTCGGCTGGACAAAGGTCCCACCGTTCTCATGTCTTTTGCCGCCGACGACGACGGAGGCACCGCGGCTGACCGCGTCCTCGATGTGGTCGTAGAGCTTGGTCACCGCCTCGTCATTGATCAATGGACCTATCGTTGCTCCATCATCAAAACCGTCTGAGACTTTAAGACCTGCAACCCGGCTCGCCAGCTTTTCCACGAACTTGTCGTAGATGCCGCTCTGGACATATAGGCGGTTAGCGCAGACGCAGGTCTGCCCAGCGTTGCGGAACTTGGACAACATCGCTCCCTCCACCGCTTCGTCGAGATCCGCGTCATCGAAGACGATGAAGGGAGCGTTACCGCCGAGTTCGAGACTGAGCTTCATGATCTTCTGTGCGCCTTGGGCCATCAGGATGCGCCCCACTTCCGTGGAACCAGTGAAGGTAAGCTTCTTGACGATCGGGTTCGAGCAGACCTCCGCGCCGAACATCCGGGCGTTTCTAGTTGGGAGCACGCTGAACAATCCGCTGGGAACTCCCGCCCGTTCGGCGAGGATTGCGAGCGCGAGAGCCGAAAGCGGGGTCTCTGCGGCGGGCTTGAAAATGATTGCGCATCCGGAAGCGAGAGCCGGCGCGACCTTGCGAGCGACCATCGCGGATGGGAAGTTCCATGGCGCAATAGCGGCGACGACACCGACGGGCTGCTTGAGGACGAGAAGACGTTTATCGGCATGGTGACCCGGTATCGTGTCACCATAGACGCGTTTCGCCTCTTCCCCGAACCATTCGATATAAGATGCGCCGTATGCCACCTCCCCACGAGCTTCGGCAAGCGGTTTGCCCATTTCAGACGTCAAAATGACTGCAAGATCATCGGCGTTCTCCACGACCAAGTCATAAAAATTCCGCATGATCGACGCTCGGTCCTTCCCGGAGCGGGCTGCCCAGCTTTTTTGTGCTTTCTTTGCGACGTCAATGGCAACGCGCACATCGTCGAGACCGGCACTGGGGAGAGATGCAATAACCTCGAGGGTGGAGGGATTCTGCACCTCGATCCGCTCACCGCCTGTCCCTTCCTTTTGCCAAGTGCCTCCCACAAACATTTCTTCACGTACGAGAGAGTGGTCTTTGAGACGGTTGAGAAGAGTGTTCGAGACAGCCATCAGCGTTCCTTTCGAATGCCTGCGTATAGTTTCAGATCTGATTTCGTATGTGGGGCGATCGGGCGTAAATCGCGACCATCGGCACGATCAGCAAACCGACGACGGCCTGCTGCGCAGGGAAACTGAGGCCGAGGCCCACAAGAAGCGACGTCAATACCGTAAGCACAAGGACGCCGAGAACCGTGGCGCCGTAGCCACCTGCCCCACCGAGCAATGACGTTCCACCGATTACAACGGCAGCGACAGTGGTGAACAGGTAGGGATCGCCGACCCCCACAAACCCGCCGCCCGAAAAGCCGAGAAGCAGCATGCCTGTGATCGCCGACATTGCGCCGCTGGCGCTATGGATCACCGTCCACACCTTGAATTCGGAGATACCGAGGCGTGCGGCAGCGGTCCGACTTCCCCCGATGGCGTAGATGCTACGCCCGAACCAGGTATTGTGCATGAGCCAGCTCAACGCGATGGCGATGACAGACCAGACGACAATAACCGGCGGGATCGGCAGGCCGAAGAATTTTCCGTTGAACGCTGAGATGTTGCGCAGCCATTCAGGAACTGGCGCAAAGACTGTCCCACCGAACTGCGAACCCAGCGACGTGTAGATCTGTACCGCCCCGACCGCAGCGAAGCCCACGCCGAGTGACATGATCAGCGCCTGTCCCTGGAGCTTGAAACTCAGAGCGCCGTTGGTAGCGCCGACAAGAGCGCCCAGCAGCAGCACCAGAAGCATGGCAAGGGGAGCCGGCAGCCCTGCCACCATCAAGCTTGGCAAAAGAATATTGGCCCCCCCGATGATGTACGGAATGGAAAGATCCAGCGCTCCTACAAGGGCGCACAGCGTCTGCCCAGTCGACGCCAGTCCGAGGAACGCCGCAAGGAGAAGGATCGACCGCGCGTTCTGCGACGATACGAAGCCCGGAACAAGCAGCGCACCGAGTACGAGCAGACATGCGAGCAATCCGAAACCGATCGAAATACCTTTGTAGGTTCGGAGCGGGTTCGACCGCATCGTTACGCCGGTGTCAGTCTTCATGACCGTGGAAATCATTTTCATTGTCCTCTCAAGCGGCGGCTCGCCGGGTGATCACGAAGACGTTGACGAGCAACGAACCGACCAGGATTAGGCCGAATGCCATCTGCGTGACGAAGCCCGACACGGTGCCGAAGTTGAAGGTGGAAAGCAGATAGGAAATCAGGAACATGTTGATGGCACCGAGCGTCGAACCCAATGCTCCACCACGCCCACCGGACAGGCTTGCGCCACCAAGTACCAGCGCCGTAACGGCCTGAAGCGTATAGGTGCTTCCCTGAGTGGGATCGCCCGAAGAAATGAGCGCGGTGTAGCTCAGAGCAGCAAGCCCGGTGAAGGCACCCGCGACGACATGTGCGATGATGCGAACGGTATCGACGGGCACACCGCTCGTGTATGCCATCCGTTCATCCGCGCCGGTCATGCGAAGATTGCGATAAAACATCGTGCGCCGGAGAACAGCCCAAACCACGTATGCCGCTAGGAGCAAAAAGAGGACGGGAGAGAACACACTCGTGCCGGCGCCCCAACTCAACATCCAGTCCGGAGCGACACCGCCCGGCCGTGACATGACCATCAGGTTCATGCCCGAAAGCACGAGGAAGCCGGAGAGGGTCACGATGATTGGCGCGACGCGGACATAGATGATCACTAGAGCCTGAAAAAGCTGGAAAGCTGCTCCAAGTCCGATCGCCCACCCGATGACAGCGACGGGATTGGTGACGCCATTGCCAACGAGCCAGGTGATCAGCGTAACATTAATAAAACCCATCAGAGGCCCGACCGACAGATCTACGGCCCCCCTTCCCGCCATCACGACAGGCGTGATGGCGAGCGCCGTAAGGATGAGCGGGGTGGCGACCAGGATCGCGCCGGCGATGCCGTTCGTCGTGAACAAGCCATGGCCGCGTGTCGCGACCGCGGCCAGGAGCACGATGAACAGACCAGCTGGCACAAAAAGTGAGCGGTCTCGCGCGACCTGTCGAAGTGCGTTGCTAGTCATCACGCGGTCCTTTCCACGTCGAACTCGACAGAAGTATCTCGGGACTGTCCGAACATTGCTGCGAGGATGGGCTCCTCGGCTATGTCGTCACCCGAGAGCGAGCGGAACAGCCTTCCGGCAAAAAAGACGTCGACGCGATCGGCAAAGCCGATGAACTCCTCTATCTCACTCGAGAGATAAATCACGCTACCGCCCTTATCGGCAAAGATACGAAGTTCACGATAGAGGTCCCGCTTGGTCCCGAGATCGACCCCGCGCGCGGGATCGTTGAGGACAATGACCTTCGGATCGTTCGCAAAGGCTCGGCCGATCAGCACTTTCTGCTGGTTTCCTCCGGACAGCGATGTGATCTTATTCGACGGATTCCCGATCTTGATGCGCAATCGGTCGACCTCTTGCTTGAACATCGGCTTGAGCGAGGGCTTCCGGATCACTCCGAACGTGCCCAGGTTCTTGCGGTAGACGCCGATCGCAAGGTTCTCAAAGATGCTTTGTTGCGGAAAAATGCCTTCCCGCTTCCGATCACCGGAAACGTAGGAGATCCCAGCCCTCGCCGCTTCGTCGAGTGTTCCCACCAAAGTCATTTTCCCCGTGCCGGAGGAGCGCACCTGAACGTCGCCTCCGAACGGCTGGGCGATCCCGGCGACGGCACGCACGAAGGCATCCTGACCTTGTCCGTCGAGACCGGCCACGCCGACAATCGCTCCTTGAGGCAGATCGAAATCGAAAGCTGCCGCTGATCTGTGGATCGCGAGGTTCCGCGCCGTCAGGATCGCATGCGCGCCGTCGCGGCCCTTAGCGGCATAATGCTTTGCGTCGCTCGCACGCCGGTCAGAAGGGGTCATCATGGTCAGCAGATTCGCTTCCGTGATCTCCTGCTTCTCAAGCAAGCCGACGGTGACCCCATCACGAAGGATGGTGGCTCGATCGGCGATTCGCACGAGCTCCGCGATCCGGTGCGTGACAATCAGGATCGTCGCGCCGCCAGCTCGCATGCGATCGATTTCCCCGTGAAGACGGATCGTAGAGTCGAGGTCAAGTGCCGCGGATGATTCGTCGAGGATGAGAACCTTCGGATTGCGCAGGATTGCACGAGCGATGACGATCCACTGCTTAATACTGAGAGGCAGTCGCCCGACGACTTCGTTGAGATCGACGGGCTTTCCGACGAGGCGAGCGAGGATTGTCTCGGCCTCGAGCCAACGATCCCCAGAATGACCTTCGGAACGAAAGATGCCATCTCGCCCAACGAACAGGTTGTCGAAAACACTGGCCTCCTCTGCGACCAGGACTTCCTGGAAGATGGTGGCCAAGCCGACCCGCTTTGCGTCAACTGGCGAAGTGATCTGCTCGCCAAGGATGGTGACCGTGCCGGCGTCCGGATGCAGCACACCCGACATGATCTTAGCCATCGTGCTCTTGCCGCTACCGTTTTCGCCGACGATCGCGTGCACTTCTCCGGCGCGGGCTTCGAAGTCGCATTTCTTGAGCGCCTTTGTTTCGCCGAACGACTTGGCGACGTCAGCCATCCTGATGGTGGTTTCATTGTCCATTGCAGAACCTCCGGCAGCCCTGTCTGTCAGCGCCGCTCATCCGCATAACCAGAACTTCCGTCTGACGACTGACGTCGCCAGACGGCAAGAGCCTTACTTAACGAGCTTCCAGGGGTCAGCCGGACGCTCGAAGTATTGATCCGCGACAGCTGCCGGGAACCAGCCATCGGCCTTTGGCTCGATGAAATCCGTCGAATTGAGATCGCAGTCGTCCGGGATCGCCGCCCGCACATCTTCGATCGTGTATGGCAAGACCGGACGAAGGAACGTCTGCACCTTTGGTCCCTGCCCTTCGAGCGTGCGAAGCATGATCTCCCACATCTGCTGCATCTCGCGACGAGGCGGCCAAATATGGAAGCTGGCATCGATCCAGTCGGGGTTCTTTCGCCAGTAGCAAGCCGCGGACGCCTCGCCGCCGAGTGTGATCGGAACCATCGGACGGCCCGACTGAAGCATCGCGTTCAGCACGCCGTTTTCCTGGGCACCCTGGGTCAAGATGCCATCGATCTGAGAGGGATTCGTCGCAAGAAATTTCTGGACTTCAACCTGGGCAACCTGATCGGTCCATTTGCCCGCCACTTCTCCGACGATTTTGATATCAGGATATTTGGCGAGAGCCTCCTTGGCGGCCTTGTCGAAGCTGTCAGAGGAGGCAAAGCCAGGTATCCCAGAGACGAGAAGGACGTTTCCTTTCTTCCCGATTTTCCCTGCGAGCCAGTCAGCCATTTCGGCTCCGCCTTGGGCGTGGTTTGCAGCGCCGTTGATAGCGTAGGGAGACGTCACATAACCCGAAAATGAGAATACCGGGACCCCCGCCTTGTGGGCGTATTCGATCGTTTGGTTGAGCGCCGTGACGTTCGAGCAGCAGATGATGATGGCATCGACGCCATCGTCGACCATCTGCCGCATCTGCTGAATCTGAACCGCGTCCTTCAGGTCAGATTGCGTCACCACGACGTCGGAAACCAAACCCGCTTTCTTCGACCTCGGAAGAAGATCGTTCATCACTGCGTCCAGCGCAGCCGCGCGCCAGGTGTTTCCGGCGTAGCTGCTCGCATATCCGATCTTCCAAGGTGGTCCCTTCTTGGGTTTGAAGTCCTTGTAGGCGCTTGGACCAAGCGGGATCTGCGGGTCGACAATCTGGTAGATCTTCTTTTCGCTAGCCGGCAGCTGATCGACGCCGTCGGCGTAGGCGGCGGCGGCAAGAGCGCTGACCGAAATCAGCGCTCCGATGGTTATGTTCAGCAAGTCTTTCATTGATATGCTCCTCCCAAAGACTGTTATCAGGCGACCTTCGCCTTCGTTTCGGATGTCTGCTGAATTTCCTCCAGGATCGGCAGCAGGTACTTGCGGAATTCGGTGTAGTCCTCGGTCACTGGGAAGTGTCCGAGCTTCTCCATCGTCCAGAACTTGCTGCCCTTGACGAGGTCGGCAGCGATCTTGGTGTCGGCCGGGGAGGTGTTCGGGTCGTACTCGCCCGTCAGGAAGTACAGCATGCACTTCGACGTATCGATCTTGCTTGCCTCTTCAGGGGTAACGTTGTGATCGTAGTAGTAGTAGTAGAGGTCGCCAGCGAAGATTCCCGGGCCGCCGCAGCTATACTCCCACTGGATTTCGCGGACGTTCGCTTCCGGCGAGTAAGGCGAGATGTTCAGCATCATAGCCGCGCCGATCGAAGTGCGGTTGACGTTAGGATTATCGAACTCCCGGCGGATGCCCGCCATACCGACGTCAACATACTCGGCTGCAGAACGCAGTGCGCCTTCGACCGAGATCGTCGCCCGGAAATTGTCGGGATAGTTCGATGCCAGATCGATAGCCAGATGGCCGCCCATGGAGCTTCCCATATACACGGGACGGTCGAGGCCGAGAGCCTTCGAAAGCACGACCTGGAAATCCATCATGAACTTCTTCGTCATGTTGTATTCGGTCTCCCACCAGCGGACGCCGTAGGGCGGAAGCGACTTGCCATGATACGGCAGATCGAAGGCTATGACGCGGAAGTTCTTAGTCACTTCCTCGTCGCAAAGCAGGTGACGATACTGGCGGCCGTCGGAACCGGCTGTATGGCCGACGAGAAGCGGAATGCCTAGACCGGCTTCCTCGTAGTAGACGCGATACTCAATGCCGTCGATTGTCAGATAGATATATCGGCCGGTGATCGGATCGTGCTTAGTCATGCTGCTGCTCCTTCCATGCGTGCGTTGCGCATCAGCGTCGTCATGCGGTTGAGAGCGGGCAGATACGCGAAGGTCTCGTTGGTGTTGCTGAGGTAGAGGCCGTGCTTGACGTTGGACGATTGCAGGCACTGATAGAAGGGAAGTGGCTTATGCTGCAGCAGTGCCTCCCACTGCTCGCGCGTTCCACGAATAACGATCTTGCACTTGTCGTCGTCGTAACCTGCCTCTTCAACGTTCACCAATTTTCCGTCGTCAAAATGAAGGGCGACGGAACGTCCGGGGAAATCCAGTTTAATGATGCCGTTGAGGTACCGGGTTTCGCGCTTGAATTCGAAGTCCTCACGCGCGAGCTGAGTGAATTTCTCGAGATTGATAGCCAATTTCGGCTCCTCCCTGTTGATCAACGCGGACAATTCCGCGCTTTGGTTGTTTGCCGCCACTCCCCGTGACGACGGATTAGATGCCCATCTCGTTGAAGACTTCTTGGGCGTGGCGGAAACTGTCGATGCCGGCGGGGACGCCAACGTAGATCGCCACTTGCAACAAGATCTCCTGGATCTCCTCTTTGGTGACGCCGTTGTTGATCGCGCCCCGCACGTGACCCCTGAGTTCGTGAGGACGATTGAGGACCGAAATCATGCCGAGATTCAGAATGGACCGAGAGCGTCTATCGAGGCCTGGACGGTTCCAGATCCTATCCCAGCAATACTCGGTCACGAGTTGCTGCATGGGCCAGGTGAAGTCGGTCGCCTTCCCAAGCGCGGCGTCGACATATTCGTTCCCCATGACTTCGCGACGCGTTGTCAGCCCATGGGCAAATTGCTCGGACGGTATGGGCCGTTCCCTACCATTGGTCTTCACTGTCGCTGCTTCCACTACGGTCATGCAACAAGCTCCTTAGTTTCCTCGTTCACCTCATTATTGACAGATTATCAGACAATCTGTCAATGTAATTCTGCGCGTTCGATGGTCTTAGTTCAATGCATCATCGTGAGACGCTTAGGCGTGATCCATCACGTAGCGGATGATCCGGGTATGATCCTCCGCGGGACCGAGCTCCTTCTGCGCCGCATCCCAGGCGTCGGCGGTGCTTGCTAGAGCTTCGAGGCGCAGGCCGAGCGTCTTGGCCAGATCGGCAGCGATGCGGATATCCTTCGCCATCAGTCCGAGCGCGAAGCCGGAGCCAAAGGTTTCCGACAGGATGAACTGCTTCATCTTCACGTCGGTCGCATTGTTCTTGCCCGAGGAGGAGTTCAGAATGTCCACTATGGTGTGGGGTTCCAGACCGAATGAGCGGCCGAGAACCACGGCCTCAATAGCCGCGAGCACACCTGCGCCGGAAACGAAGTTGTTGATTGCCTTCATCGCATGGCCCGATCCAACCGGTCCGGTCTTGAACACCTGCGATCCGACTGATTTCAGAAGAGGCTCTGCCTCTTCGATGTCAGTTTCGACACCACCCGCCATGATGGTCAACGTCCCCGATACAGCACGCTTGACGCCGCCCGATACCGGAGCGTCCACCAGCCTAAGTCCTCGCGTGGCGAGCTCAACACCAAGTTCACGAGTATCGTTTGGCGCGGAAGAACTCATGTCGATGACAAGAGCGTTCGGCTTAAGGCCGCCGCAGGCGTTGCCAGTTAGGAGAGCATCGCGGACAGTCTTGCCGTTAGGTAGCATCGTAATGACGTAATCAGCGTCTTTCATGGCGTCCGGCATCGCCTCGACAGCATGTCCGCCTGCTTTTGCGAGGGTCTGCCGCGCGTCTGGCGAGAGATCAAACCCGAATACTTCAAAACCCGCCGAAATGAGGTGTTGGGCCATGGGCTGCCCCATCGCGCCGAGGCCGATGAACGCCACCCGCTTTGCGTTGACTGTCGCTGACAATTCTTCCTCCAAGGTCAGGCAGGCAATGAAACGCCTGCTCTTCTTCCAGATGGAATAAAAGGATTATCAGACAATCTGTCAATCGGAAAATTTAGGATTCGTTAGCGGCGTTCTTCCTAAGATACTCCAGCGCCACCTTCGCGGCTTGGTCGATGTGGTGCTTGCAGGCAGCCGCAGCCAACGGCCCGTTGCGGTTCTTGATGGCATCGGCGATTTCTTTGATTTCCGCAATACTGTGAGAGAGGCGCCCTGGCTGCGTCATCGAGGTCATCCGCAACAGGTTGATTCGGTTGTGAAGAGACGTCAGCAACTGCCTAACAAAGACGTTCTTGCTGCCGTCCATTAGACAGTTATAGAAAGCGCTCTTGGCGTCGATCAAGCGGCTTCCAACGCCGCTTTCAGCGGCAGCCTCAAACTCAACTACCGCAGCCTGCAGTGTCGCAATATCCTGGGCCGAACCGTTTTCCGCAAATTGCTGTCCCGCGAAGCTTTCTAATAGGGCGCGCACTGTATACAGTTGGGCAGCTTCTTCATAGGTTATGGTGCTCACGACCGGTCCCTTGTGAGGAAAACTGGTGATGATCCCTTCGGCCTCTAACTGGCGGAGGGCCTCGCGAACTGAAGTCCGTCCAACGCCGAGCATTTCGCAGAGCTCGCGCTCGACAAGCCGCTGCCCAGGTTTAAAACGGCCTTTGGCGATCGCCTGCCGCAGGGTCTCTTCGACCTTCACGCGCAAAGTCGCACTCTGTCTCGCAATCTGTAGATCCGACTCCATCACCATCACCAAAACGGACTATCTTCGCACCAAGCGTTAGCATACCTATGACCGCTTTTAGAGAAGATATCAATGCGTGGATTGTCTGATACCTGATGATCGACAGACGCGATGCGCGTTTGTATTGGCCTCACCGAGTTCACTATCTCCTGATCATCGTCAAGCCCCTAGTGAAAATCCGGCGGCCTGAATTGACATGGCACCACACCTACCTCCGCATGTGGACGCGCGAAGCAGGCACCCCTTCATTCCAAATTTTTAAGGAGCTTAATGGCCGGTGAGCTCTTGGTGTCCTTCGCGAAAGTGGGTTTCGCAACGGCTTAGATCGGCAGCCTGAGAGCCGGACACACATGAGGTCATGGTCTTTTCGACAATTCGCCATCATCATATGAAATCGGCGCCTTAAGGTGATCGAGAAATGTCCGGAGAGCCGACGGCACCTGTCGGTGCGAAACATAATAGGCGTGGAAACCTGGCCCTTGCGACGTCCAGTCTGGCAACACTACCTCGAGCGCGCCAGCGGCGAGTTTATCCTCGACCCGTGCCCGCAAACAATAGAAGAGCCCGCACCCCTCCTCCGCCATGCGGATCGACAGTTCCGAATCTCCGAGCGTAAGCAATCCCGGAACGTCGAGAGTGACCATGCGATCCCCATTGCCGAGTTCCCATTTGTAGACGCGATCTGTACCGGTTCGGATCCGGATGCACTCGTGTTTTAGGAGGTCCGTCGGCCGTTCGGGTCGCCCCCGCTCGTTGAGATAGGCCGGAGAACCGACGACGACCCATTCGAGTTCGGGGGTCAGGCGCGAAGCGATCATTCCCTCGGGGACAGTTCCCCCGTAACGGATTCCGGCGTCGAAGCCTTCCGCCACCATGTCGATAAAGCGATCGTCAACGCTGATTTCGATTTCGACATCTGGGTAGCTGCGCCGAAAACTTGGCATTCGGGGAGCAATCAGCAGCTGGGCCGCGTCGCGGAGAGTGTTCACTCTCACTCTGCCGCTAGGCCCGCTTCTGAAGCTGTCAAGAAGATCGATCGCGGCCTGTATGCCGAGGAAACGTGGTTCAAGCTCGGCAAGGAGCACTTCGCCGGCAGCGGTGAGACTGATGCTCCTACTTGTCCGATGAAACAGACGAACGCCGAGGCGGTTCTCCAAACCCCTGATCGAGTGGCTGAGAGCGGAGCCCGAGACGCCGCGAATTGCGGCGGCCTTTCGGAACCCTCCCGCCCGCGCGATCGCGACGAAAGCTTCAAGGTCGGCTAGATCCGCTCGCGTTGACGCCATGGGTGAACAGTACTCAAGCCTGCGCTAAACCAAAATTGCCTTTACACAAACTGAGACGGAGTTGCAAACCGCTCCTTCATTCCTAATTCGATTGGCCTTGTTTACCCCGGTATTTGATGCGGGAAAAAGGCACTCAAATATATGCCCTAAAACGAATTGGTGCTGTTGCAGGCAGGATGATGGTCAACCTCGAGATGTCCGATTTGGGCACGTTGAACGATCGGGCCAGCGTGTCGACTTCAGCGTCTCGTCGTGCTCTTCGGTTGGCGAGATGGCGAGGGTCGCCGCACATAAAGACGACCTCTAAGCTGCCCACGGCTACGCAATAAGGCGTCGTGATCCTCAGGCACGAGAGATGGCCCAATGGACAGGTGAGATTGCGCAGACGCCGAACAGGATCCAGTCTTGAATGATAACTGCCCTCTAGCAGGCTTGGAGGCTCAAAATCAACGGCGCTGAACCGACCAGCATCCAGCGCCGACGATCTACCAGTCCTGCCGAGTTGGGTGCAGGATGATATCATTGATCGTGATCTCCGGAGGCTGGTCTAGGGCATAGATCACGGCGTCCGCGACCGACAACGGCGGAATACCCTGCTTGTTGAGTTCGCCAGCGATCTTCCTACCCGTTTCGTCTTCGACCTTGTCGGCCCAGCCAGTGTCGATTACGCCAGGACTGATCATCGAGATCTGAATTCCATTTCCGAACCCGACCTCCTTTCTGAGGCTTTCGGTGATTCCGCGGATGAAAAACTTTGTCGCGCCGTAAACGCCTGCCGCCTCACCGATATGGACGCCAGCGATAGAGCTCATGTTCAAGATTCGGCCCGACCTTCGCTCCAACATCGAAGGCAGCACCGCAGCGATTGCATGCAAATAACCACGCAGGTTGGTGTCGATCATCTTGTTCCAGTCGCTGACCGCGACATCCTTCCAATATGAGAAGAGCATGAGCCCCGCATTGTTGACCAGGATATCGACCGGGCCGTATGTCCTCCTGGCGAAAGCGACGAGCATTTTGGTGCTTTCGAAATCGGTCGCATCGGCAACGTGGTGGCTGGCGATGCCGCCCGATCTGGTGATTTCCTCGACGATCTTCGCGAGGCGTCCGTCGTTGCGGCCGGCAAGGACTACGCGCGCACCCTTCTCCGCAAGGCGTTTAGCTGTCGCCGCTCCAATTCCCGACGAAGCTCCTGTGACGATGGTGACCTTCTCTTTAAGATTCGACATAACGGGCTCCTTCACTGTGGTCGAGTCAACTCGGCTTGGCGGGCGGCTTTGACGGGCTCCGGGATCGTCCGGTTTTCTATCGCCTGCAGCTTGGTCTCCTGATCTCCGCCAACGACATGGTCCACATCGTTCATGAGGGCCTCGAACCCTTGCTTGGCGACGAGCGTCTTGTCGTTCTTCTTTAGGCCGCCCAGTTTTGTGCCCCCCATTCCGGCGTTTGCGTGGAAGTCGCTGTTGGTGGCGCCTGGAAGCAGCGCCGTCACGGTGACCCCGGTCGAGCGCAACTCCTCCCGCAGGGACTCCGCGAACATGTAACCGAACGCTTTTGAGGGGCCGTAGACGGTTTCGTACGGAGTGGGCTGTGTCGCTGAAACCGAGGAGGTGATGAGAATCCTGCCGCGGCCGTTCATGACCATGTGCTGGACGACACGTTTAGCCATATGGACGGTACCCGTGACGTTGATTGCGAGCAGGCGAAGCTCATCATCGAGGTTGTTGTCCACGAAGGCACCACCAATACCGACACCAACGTTTAGAGCAGCGGCTTCTACTGGGCGGCCTAGTCCCTGGGTGAAGGTCCAGAAGCTCTCGACGCCCTCGTACGTCGAGGCGTCCGCCTTGAATGGATAGGCCTCCGCGCTCAAGCGTCGGAGGACGTCGGCCGCTTCGCTTACCTTGTCGCTGGAGCCGGAGATGGCGACATCGAAACCATTCTGAGCGAACTGCGTTGCAAGCTCGAGGCCGATCCCCGACGAACCGCCAGTCACCAATGCGAGAGGTTTATTGTCTGTCATGATTTCACTCCAATACTTTTCCTCGACGCCAGGGGTGCTCCAAGGCGTCGCCTAAGAAAGTGAGGGAGAGCCGCTTTTGTTACATGAGCAAAATCGATCGCGGCGGTGAGCCAAATTTATCGAGGTGACCGGCAGGAAACCAAAAACCGACCGTCCGCAATGGCCACCTATTATGATGCGGACAGAAACCCTCGATGACCCCCGGACCTCAGCACGGCGTCTCAAGCTCGTCGCGATGCATGAGCAGTGATCATCAGCGTGTGCAATCAGCCTAACTTTAAGCGTTCGGCCGAGTAATCTATCTTTTTCCAACGATGAAAGGACGGCGTGCTTACCCCGCAAAGCAATATGGTCCGATCTGGCTGAAGTTGGCTTGAAGGCGATGCATTGTTTGTAAGGGCGGTCGTCAGTCGAGTGAAATAGTGGGAATTCGCATGCACTGGCGGGATGTTACGACTGCTCGACGGCGCGACTTCCACTGCTGAGGCCCACGAGTCACAATAAGAAGGAAAAACATGAGCGAGAGAATGGAAGGGATCGTTGCCCCCGGCCGCGTTGCAGTCGTCACGGGCGCTGCGAACGGCATCGGCTTGGCAATTGCGAGGACTTTTGCAGCCCGCGGCATGCGGCTTGCGCTGTTCGACCTAGACGCGGACGCGCTCCAGAATGTTGCCTCAACAGTTGGCGTCGACGCCATCTGCGTGAGCGGCGATGTGTCAGATCTCTCAGCGCTGACGAGGTTGCGCGACGAAACGCTTTCCCGGTTTGGCGAGGTGGCCGTGCTTGTAAATAACGCAGGCATTACGCAGGGAGCGGGCCCCTGGGACGATCCCGCAAAGTGGCGACGTCAGATCGAAGTAAATTTCGGAGGTGTCCTGGCCGCGCAACACCTTTTCGTGCCTTACCTGATCCAGTCGAGCCGCACTTCGGCGGTCATCAACCTTGGTTCCAAGGAAGGTATCACGACTCCTCCGGGCAACGCTGCGTATTCTGTGGCGAAGGCAGCGGTTAAGGTACTGACGGAACAGCTGGCGCACGAGTTACTGAAGGTGACCGCAGGCCGTGTATCGGCACATCTTCTCGTCCCAGGCTACACATGGACACCAATGAACATGGCTTTTAAGCCACAGGGCGCACCGAAACCAGATGAGGCATGGACGGCCGAGCAGGTGGTGGAATACTTTCTGGCTCGTCTCCTGGACGGGGACTTCTACATAATTTGCCCGGATAACGCGGTCACGTCGCAGACTGATGCCAAGCGGATCCGCTGGGCAGCCGATGATATGATCCTGAACCGGCCGGCTCTTTCACGTTGGCATCCCGACTGGAAAGAGAAGTTCTTGGCATCGTTAAACGACGGACGCTGATGGCGAATGTTTAGCAGAGGAAAATAGTCCAATGACAAGACCGTATGTGATTTGTCACATGATGTCGCCGCTGGACGGCCGACTGATCGTCAACGACTGGGCCGGGGGGACCGGCCATTCGATTGATGAACTCGTGAACGTCTACGATTACTTGCATGAGAAGATCGGCGCCGACGCCTGGCTTTCGGGAAGAGCGACGGGAGAGGAATTCGCCGACGCCGTCGACCGACCCTATGAAACAACCGGCAAAGCCGAGCGACCGGTCCATATCGCCGATCCAGATGCCAACGAGTTCGCCGTGATCGTCGATAAAGACGGTCGGTTGCGCTGGGACAAGGGCGACATCGAGGGCGCTCACGTTGTCGTCCTGACCGCACGAGATGTAGACGACGGATACCTGGCGGGCCTGATGCAGGCCGGCGTTTCCTATATTGTGTCCCAGGCCGATGCCGTCGACCTAAAAAACGCGCTAGACGTTCTCGGCGAAGAGTTCGGCGTAAAGCGTCTGATGCTGGAAGGCGGAGCACAAACGAATGGGCATTTCCTGAACGCGGGTCTTGTTGACGAGGTCAGTGTGGTCGTCTTTCCGGCGATCGGAGGCAAGTCGAATTCTCCGGCTATATTCGAGGGCGGTGACGATGGGCTCGCGGACAGGGTGAGGCTCACGCTTCTCAGCGTCGAACCAGCCGACCTTGGCTCCGTACATCTCAGATATCGCGTCGACCGCCCATGACAGAATATCTCGGGGCGCGCATTCACGGATTCGCGCTTCCTTAGGCCTCTAACTCATTCTGCACTAAGCTGTTAATGGCAGGTCATGCTGTTAGCCTTGAGACCCTGCGTTGCAGGATCGACTTTGACGATGCTACGGCCACAGATAACGAAGGCTGTTCAGCGCAGTTAGTGTTTGCTTTCCCGTCGCCGATCTGGAACCTTGATAACATCTCGAAAAGCGAGGCTGTCTCTTTCGCCAGGTTGTTGACGGCAGCGGTCGACTCTTCCACCATCGCTGCGTTTTGTTGCGTCGCTGTTTCAATCTTCCCTACTGAGAAATTGATGTCCTTGAGCCCGTCAGCTTGCACGCGAGAAACTTGAGCAATGGCGTCGACGTTTTGATTCACACTCTGCACCTGAACAACGATTTGGCCCAAGGCATTGCCGGCTTGGTGCACGCGCTGAACCCCGTCATTTATATGTCCATTAGATAGCTCGACCAAGGATTTGATTTCCTTCGCGGCCGCCGCAGACCTTTGCGCCAGATCTCTCACCTCCTGCGCAACCACCGCAAACCCACGGCCAGTCTCACCAGCGCGGGCCGCCTCAATGCCTGCGTTCAAGGCCAATAGGTTTGTCTGAGACGCGATTTCATCGATAACGCCGATTATATTGCCTATTTCAACTGAAGAGGCCCGAATTTTCGTCATCGCCTCAACAGCTTCGCGCATTATTGTGCCGGACTTCTCGACAGTCTCTTTGGTTTCAGCGACCAGAACGCCTGCTTCAAGTGCTCTGTGGCTAGCGTCCACTACCTGTCTTGTCATATCTGCAAGGACCGACGCCGTCTGCTCGACAACTACAGCTTGCTGCTCCGTTCTTGTAGCGAGATCGTTGGAGGAACTGCGGATTTCTTCGGCACCTGCAGCAATCGCTTGCGCATTGTAGTTCACCTCGGACATCGCGTCACGAAGCTGGCTAATCGCTGAATTAAGATCCAATCTAAGTGGCTCAAGAGCTTCTGCGAAAGGCCGGCTGAGTTGAATGTTAAGGTTGCCTTCCGACAATTGTTTCAGCGCGTCGGCAACTTGTTCGACGGCAGAGCTTGTCTGTTCGGCAGCCCGCTGGCGTTCCTCCCCTTCCCTTTCCAGGCGCTGCCGCTCGGCATGCTGTCGATGTTGTTCGGCAATCGCCTCGCGCTCAGCTTGCTCCGAAAGATGGAGCTTCAGGCTGGATATCTGCCTAGCTAGCTGACCGATTTCATCTCTCCGTCGCTCAAGTACTCGGTCAATCTGCATGTCGCCGCCGGTTATCATTTGACCAATAGACTGCTTCAGCTTTGCCAGAGGCGCAATAATTGAGCGGGTCGTGAGTGCTGCCGCAACTGCTCCGAATAAGGCGGCAACACCGAGCGCACTGAGGGTCATGGATTTAAACTGGTCAGAAGCCTCTTTAACTTTGCCGCCTACGCCCTGGTTCAACGCTTGCTCGTAGTCGATCAACTTGTTCAAAGCACCAATCCACGCCGTCAATTTGGGTCTAAGTTCATTTAAGAGGAGTGGCTTTGCCTGGTCCTTCTCTCCATCGAGAGTCAACTTGATCACTTCGGCGACTAATGGCTCCGTTTCATTCTGGAACGCGGTCAGGCCGTCGACGAGACGGCGCTCGGCGGCAGTGCTGAAGGCATCAGAACTCACGGCTTTCTGCAACTCCGCCGAGCTGGAGGCATAGGACGCCTGCAGCTTTTTCATCATCACGATTGTCGTCGCTTGATCCGTGTCTGAGACGGCCAAGACGATGTCGCGCAATGCAATAGCTCGATCTCGGACCGTTCCGAGCATATCAATTCCGTTTCGGTATTTTTGGCTGTTACTGCCGTTTATAAGGCTGAGCTTAGCATTTATCTCATTTACCTGCCTGATTGACGAAAGAGACAGAACTCCCATCGCGAATAACAGTAACCCAAAAGCGATCGTCAAACGTAGCGCCACGCCGAATTTCCGAATATCTCGCATTGTTCCTCCGTCCCCTGAAGCACATCTGACAAATGGACTATAGGTATGACCTTATACCTAATACCTTTATTCGAGGTTAAGGGTGAGGCGGCGTGTTCGCTCTCTGCGCCCAGAATAAAGGGAGTCGACGCAGATCTGGAGAGGCCCGCTCCCCATAAGTTGATGCAAGATGACTTGGTGGGTTGAAGCTCGGCGCGTGGTGCGATCCGAACGCTTATCACTTTGCGGAGAGGCGCTACGATCGGACGAAGAAGCTCACCGCGACAAGCGACGAGGTCGACTAGATTGGACGACTGAAAAAGGAATTAGCTCGCCTCACCGAGGGACGCGGCGGCGGCGTCATAGCCAAGGAGGCAATGTGAAGTAGTCCTTCGTCGCCGAACATCGAAGGCAATTCTCGGGCGAATGACGTGCTTTGCCTACGTATCGGTCCTAGCGGCTTCCTTGCCCGGTTCATCCAACAGGATCGTTCCCGGTATTTACTCGCTCTCGTGTGATGCGACGCGAAGAGACACGTTGGCTCTCTCTAACGCCACGCGGGCATCGTCCGGCGGTTCTTGGTCAGTGATGATGACTTCGAACTCATCGACCGTGGCGAGGACATGAAGAGCAGTGTGATTGAAACGCTTATGGTTCACGAGCAGGCAACGGCGCGCCGCGTTCTCAATCATTGCTCGTTTCGAGCGGATGACGTTGTCATCCATATGATAAACGCGCAATCCTGAAACAGCTGGCGTGGAAATGAAGGCGATGTCGGCGCTAAGGCGCGACAGGGCTTCTTCAGCAACGACGCCGAAAAATCCATTGAACTTCACCGAATAGCTTCCGCCAACTGCGATCAGGTTGACGCCCGACTCCGCCTTGAGCCGATCGATCACCGCTGCGTTGTTCGTGATCACCGTAAGCGGTCTCTTTTGTGGCAGCAATTCACCTAGGACTGACGCCATAGATCCGTCGTTGACCATGACTGTCATTCCGGGCTCAATGAGTTCAAGGGCGGCTTCGGCCATACGACGCTTCGCGTCGCCCTCCTGCTGCTGGCGGAACCGGAAATCGCTTTCGAATTGGCCTCCTGCCTCGATGGTTGCGCCGCCACGGACTTTGCGAAGCATCCCCGCCTGCTCAAGATCGTCCAGATCGCGGTGAATCGTCATCTTCGATACTGCAAATCGATCGGATAGGTCGTCGAGATCCACCATCCTCTGCTCGACCAACAGATCCATTATGGCCTGCCTCCGATCATCTCTCTTCATATGCCAGTTCTCCGACGCTCTGAATGAGACCTTCTAGCACCAAGCCCACACCAATTCAAAATCACATAATAAAGCTCAAAAATGTGATTTTGTGATTTTTGTTGTGAAGTTGGCGTTCTGATGGTAGAGGCTGTCAGAGCAAGAGTTGCCAATCACGACTGGCAAAGGCGGCCCAGCGGGAGGCGCCTGCGACAGACAAACAAGCAGTCGAAGCTCTGCCAGATTTGGAAACAGGAGGATTGGAATGAAGATTGGAGCGCTGCGCGAGCGGCTAGACGGCGAGGCGCGAGTCGCCTTGACGCCGGACTCGGCGTCACAGCTCAGTAAGCTTGGACATGAAGCCATTGTCGAAACAGGCGCAGGCCTCATGTCAGGAATCTCGGATGAAGCCTACCGTCAGGTAGGAGTTACGGTCGTCGAAAGTCCACAGGCCTGCGCCGAGGCTGCGGACGTAATCGTCAAGGTGCGCCCTCCGACTGATGACGAAGTCGCGCTGCTGTCGCCTGAAAAAACGCTGATCTCCTTCTTCTATCCCGCGTCCAATGGCGGATTGCTTGAGCGGGCTCGGACTTCTGGCGCGACCTTCATCGCTATGGATATGGTCCCACGCATCAGCCGCGCGCAGAAGATGGACGCGTTGTCCTCCATGGCGAATATCGCTGGCTACCGTGCTGTTATCGAAGCGGGTGCGAATTTCGGCCGCTTCTTCACCGGACAAATCACCGCGGCTGGCAAAGTACCACCGGCAAAGGTGCTGATTATCGGCGCCGGCGTGGCGGGCTTGGCGGCGATCGGCGCCAGCGTCAGCCTCGGCGCGATCACCTACGCCTTCGATGTCCGGCCTGAGGTGGCCGAACAGATCGAGTCGATGGGAGCTCAATTCGTCTATCTCGACTTCGACGAACAACAGATCGACGGCGCAGCGACCGGCGGATATGCGGCCCCCTCGTCGCCAGAGTTCCGTCAGAAGCAGTTGTCCAAGTTCCGCGAGCTTGCTCCGGACATCGACATCGTCATTACGACCGCTTTGTTACCGGGCCGCGATGCTCCGATCCTCTGGTTGGCTGATATGGTCGCGGCGATGAGACCGGGATCCGTCATCGTCGACCTCGCTGCAGAGCGCGGCGGAAATTGCGAGCTCACGGTCGTCGATCAGAAGGTGGTGTCGGACAATGGTGTGACAATTATCGGCTATACGGACTTTCCAAGCCGGATGGCAGCCCAATCCTCGTCCCTTTATTCTACCAACATCCGGCACATGATCGCCGACCTTACTCCGTGCAAGGATGGCGTGATCGTTCACAACATGGACGACGATGTTATCCGCGGCGCAACAGTGACGTTTCGTGGTGATATCACCTTCCCTCCACCACCGCCCAAGGTGCAGGCGATTGCCGCGCAGAAGCCGAAGGAGAAGACAAGGGAACTCACCACCGAGGAAAAACGGGCTGCTGAAATGGCGTCCTTCCGCTCTGCTACACGCACGCAGGTCGGCCTGCTCTTCGCGGGAGGGCTCCTTATGTCATTGGTCGGCGCGTACGCGCCGCCTGCTTTCATGGCGCACTTCATCGTGTTCGTCCTCGCGTGCTTCGTGGGCTTCCAGGTGATCTGGGGCGTGAGCCATGCCCTCCACACGCCCTTGATGGCCATCACCAACGCGATCTCCGGGATCATCGTGCTCGGTGCTCTTTTGCAGATCGGCTCCCCCGGCTGGCTGGTGCCGTTGCTCGGGAGCCTGTCGGTCTTGATCGCGACCATCAATATCGTCGGCGGCTTCATGGTGACCCGACGCATGTTGATGATGTTTCAAAAGTCCTGAGCGGGGAGGCTCCTATGACCATTGGAATTCAGACAGCTGCCTATATCGCGGCATCAGTCCTCTTCATTCTCGCGCTCGGCGGACTCTCCGGTCAGGAAAGCGCCAAGCGTGCCGTCTGGTATGGCATCACGGGCATGGGCATCGCGATCGTAGCCACCGTTTTCGGCCCAGGTGTCGAGCTTTCCGGAACGCTTTGCGTTGCTCTGGTTGTCGGTGCGATCCTCGGCACTGTTTTGGCGAAGCGTGTCGAGATGACCGGGATGCCACAGTTGGTCGCTGCTCTGCACAGTTTTGTGGGCCTCGCCGCGGTGCTGATAGGCATCAATTCCGATCTCACCGCGCATACGTTCGCAACTGCAGGCGAGCAAGTCATTCATGAAGCCGAGATTTTTATCGGCGTCTTCATCGGAGCGGTCACGTTCACGGGATCGATCGTCGCCTATGGAAAGCTGTCTGGACGAATCGGCGGCACGGCGCTGGTCCTGGCCGCGCGCCACTTGTGCAACGCCGCCATGATCGTCATCTCCATCGGGTTGATGATCCTCTACATGAATGACGCGGGATCATGGACGCTATACCTGATGTCTCTGATCGCGTTTCTTCTCGGAGCACATCTGGTCATGGCGATCGGCGGTGCCGACATGCCCGTCGTGGTATCGATGCTGAACTCCTATTCCGGCTGGGCGGCCGCGGCCACGGGCTTTCTGCTCGGCAACGACTTGCTCATTGTGACTGGGGCTCTCGTCGGGTCGTCCGGCGCGATTCTCTCCTACGTCATGTGCAAGGCCATGAACCGTAGCTTCTTCTCCGTGATCCTCGGTGGTTTCGGCAACAGCGCTGGTCCGCAGATGGAGATTACGGGCGAGCAGATCGCAATTGACGGCGACGGAGTGGCTGCTGCGCTAAATGACGCCCAGAGCGTCATCATCGTCCCAGGTTACGGAATGGCCGTGGCTCAGGCCCAGGCTGCGGTATCGGAATTGACGCGCAAGCTGCGCGCGGCTGGAAAGACGGTCCGGTTCGCTATCCATCCTGTGGCGGGTCGATTGCCTGGCCACATGAATGTGCTCCTCGCCGAGGCGAAGGTGCCTTACGACATCGTCGTCGAGATGGACGAGATCAACGAGGACTTCCCGGAGACCGACGTCGTCATCGTCATCGGCTCGAACGATATCGTGAACCCGGCGGCGCAGGACGACCCGAACTCGCCGATCGCCGGCATGCCTGTTCTGGAGGTATGGAAAGCGCGGCAGGTGTTCGTTTCGAAGCGTGGACAGGGTACCGGATATTCGGGGATCGAAAATCCCCTGTTCTTCAGGGAGAACACTCGAATGTTCTATGGCGACGCGAAGAACTCCGTCAGCCAGCTGATCCCTCTGCTCAGGTAGACGTTACGAAGAGGCAGAATGAAAAAGACCGGGTCATCGACACCCGGCCTTTCTCTCTGCGCATCGCCTGGGAGGACGATTGTGAACTGAGCGGATTCGCGTTCGTGGGCTTTCTGATTCGTCACACCCTGGAACGCTCTCCGTCGGCCAAACATATCTCGACGAGCATGAGCTCGCGATTGGTCACGCGGGACGGATAGATTTCTGACAACTTTTCCTCGTGCATGGGAACGATGCGGCGTTCGTCCATGCCGACAATTTTCAGCATCTCTTCCGCCGACTCGATCAGGCGTGTCTGGCTGCCATTGGCGAGGCCGGGCGGTACGAAGCATGGGTCGTTGGCGTCCCCGCCTGTGATGTTGCTGTAGGTATAGATGACGTCGCCAGACAGGACATACTTGTCGGCTCCATCACTGGGCTCGACCACCACATACTGCGATCCTGCCGTATGCGTGTCGAAAGCGGGGTAGACATGAATGCCGGGCAGCAAATTCTCACGTTCCCCCTCCAAGAGTTCAAGGCGGCCTTCGATATTCGCCTGGGTCAGATAGAGGATGTCCGCCGGGTTCAATCCCGCCTGCAATGAACGGAAGCGGCGACCCTTTGCCAAAATCCACATCCAGGATTCTAACTCCTTCTTCTGAATGAAAATTTTCGCATTCGGAAAGAACTTCAGGCCGCCGATGTGATCGAAGTGCGCGTGCGTGAGGATGACATGCGTGACATCTTCGGGTCTTATCCCGCATTCCGCAAGAACGATGTCCGGAGAGGTCCAACCCGTGACGCCGATTGAATTGGCGATCTGCCCTCCAAAATCGGCGGCATCGTGCCCGACATCCACCAGGACCACGGCGTCTCTTGTTTTGACGAGAATGTAGGCGAACGGCAGGTTCATTGTGCCTTGATTGTGGGCGCCATAGAATACCCCGCTAACCGGATGCACCGGACTACGTGAGTATTCAAGTACCCAGATCGAATGTGCTCCCATGGTTTTCCTCCCCATGTTTGAATAGAGACCCTCCGCAGCATGCGCTCGTATCGAAGGTCGTCGTGCCCAGGATAGCGGCCGAACGCTTGAGTTCGGCCGCCGCTTTCGAAAGCAAACCCAGCAGCGTCGCGTCGGAACTGAACACGCCGCGCTGAAGGTGCCCGTCCGCCTCGACCAGCAGGCGGTCGGCGTTTTCGAGATGAACCACGCCGTGGGGATCGCGTGTGAAACCAAGTGCGACGGGCCACGCGTGACGAATCGACCGCTTTATTCCGGCGGCGCGGTCGGCGAGTTCACCAACAAGAATGCGCATGCTCTTCTCCCTCAACGCCAAATGCATGAACGAGTACACCGCAAGAAGGTCGCCATATGCCCGAACGAGCGCTTCGAGATTTGCGCGCATCTCACTCAGCGCGACAGGATCGATGATCGCGTCACAATTGAAGCTGCGGCGGACCGTATCCCTGGTCATCATCGGCCAGTCGGGAGCGGAGCGTTCGCCGGAAGCAGCTCGGCCCCTTTCAAATCATCCCAGAACGCAAGGGATATCGCCTCGTTGATAGCTTTGATGTTCTGGTCAACTTCGGATTGGTTCTTCGCGCCCATGACGAGAGTGGCTACCGCGGGATGCGCGTAGACGAACTGCATCGCAGCTGCGGGCAGGCTCACCGAATGTTTTGAGCAAATGTTTTCGATAGCCTTCACCTTTTCGACGACGGCGGTCGGAACCTTGCCATAGTCGTACGTGGCGGTGGCGCCGCCAACTCCAGTCGCCAGGATACCAGAGTTGAAGATACCTCCCGCGATTACGGATACGTTCCGCTGGAGCAACTCGTCGAAAGCCGCCTCAAGAGGAGCGTGGTTCAAGAGCGTGTAGCGGCCCGCGATCAGCGAGCAGTCGATCGGAAATTCGCGCGCGACACCGACGACAGAGTCGGTTTCGTTGACCCCGAGGCCGATGGCTGAGACAGCGCCGCTTGACCGAAGCTCGTCGAGCGCCTTGTAACCGGAGGCTCGGAGCTGATCCCAATAGAACTCGCTTTGGTCGCCGTGCCAGGCGCGTCCGACGTCGTGCACCAGAAGAACGTCGATATAGTCAAGCCCAAGCCGCTGCTGGCTGTCTTCGAATGCCCGCATCACTCCGTCATAGGTGTAGTCATAGGTGTCGAGAAACGGAAGCGGGTCGATCCAGTCGATGCCGTAGACGGTTTCAAGCTTCTTCGTCTTGCTTGCGGGCTTTAGCACGCGCCCGACCTTGGTGCTCACCACGACGTTTTCACGCAGCTTGTTCGCTCTGAGGGCGTGACCGAGGTAATGTTCGGATTTCCCGAAGCCGTACATAGGCGCGCAATCGAAGTAGCGGATGCCGGCAGCATATCCAGCAAGAATGGTGGCTTCGAATTCGTCGTAGGAGACATCAGCGTTAAAGCCGGAGAGCGGCACGGTGCCTAGCCCGAGTGAAGTGACCTTCACGTTGCTTTTGCCAAGCGCCCTAATTTCGAGTTCAGTCATGTAGTCGTCCTCAAGATGTCGATAGAAGGTACCGGACGACCGGGCCTCAGCCTTGCCGTCATTGTTTGGGAAGAGCCCGCTTCGGAATTGATGAGAAGACCGCGCCCAGCCGCGCCGGCGGCCTGCCTCGATTTCTCAGACCAGTTTGATGAATACCTCCTTGGACCGACTCCTCAATCAGTAAGGTGTAAGGTATAAGGTCATACCTATAAAAGCAAGCTTTTTTGGAGGCTGATCCACACCGGTCGGGCAGAATCAACATGATCGGCTTATGTCGAACGAGGCGCGGCAGCACGTTTCAATCGGTCATTTATTGCCTTTCCGATACCGACCAGCGGCACTGACGCGAACGCGATCACGCCACCTGGCCCAGCGAGAGCATCGGCTTCGCTCATAACGGTGTAGAGGTTGCGTGCAGCCTCCTCGATGTCGCCAGAACTGGATAGGGTTAGCTGGCAGCCCTTGCTTTCCGGGCCGAAACCGACCCAGACCGTGTTGCCTGTTGGACAGTCGACATCCATCCGAACTGTGGCTTCCGGAGCGTAATGGCTCCTTAATTGGCCCGGGGCCGCGACCTTCTCGGGCATACTGTCCTCACCCATTGGACCGAGTAGAGCTTCCAAGGCTTCCTGGGGAACCGATCCATGGCGCAGAATGATCGGAAGCCCGACCAGAGACAGAATCGTCGATTCAAGTCCGTGATCGCATTCGTCTTCTTCAACGATCCCCGCTATTCGTCCGTTCAACTGGCGTGCAACCTCTGCGAACCGCGTCGAAGATATCTTTCCCGAGCGATTAGCCGAGGGCGCCGCGACCGGAAAACCGACCGCCCGGATCAGTCGTTGCGCGACAGTTGACGAGGGAAAACGGATCGCGACGTTGTTCATGCCTGCAGTGACTGCGGAGGCGAGCCCGGCGTCGGCCCTTTTGGGCAGAAGCAATGTCAGAGGTCCCGGCCAGAATTTCGCACCAATCAACTCTGCTACCGGACTGAGATGCGCCATTCTCCGCGCCATCTCCAAATCCGAGACATGGATGATCAGCGGGTTATGCCGGGGGCGTCCTTTGGCTTCGTAGATTCGATCGATCGCAGCTGGGTTGCTAGCGTCCGCTCCAAGGCCGTAGACCGTCTCGGTCGGAAACGCCACAACTTGCCCACATCGCATGAGGTGTGCGGCAGCCTCGATTTCGCTATCGCTGACGCCAAACCGACGGGTCATGGGCATTTGTTCCTCGCGATGATACTTGAGCGGTCGTCGTCAATTGCTTGGGCCACTCGCCGACGAGAAAATTTCTATGGGCTGCCGTCCCGAAACCGAGATTGAAACGACCTGTGCACGTCTAGAAAGACAGCACCACTTGCCGACCGCTTCAGCTAGGCTCCCGCTGAGATAACTCAGTTCAAGCCCACCACCCTGTGTGGCAAATAGGGCTCCTCGAGTTCCTGGATCTCGTGGTCGTTCAACTTGACGTCCAAAGAGGCGACCGCGTCCCTCAGATGCTGAAGCTTCGTGGCGCCGATGATCGGAGCCGTCACGCCCGCCTTGCTGTTGAGCCAAGCCATCGCAACGAGTGACCGCGACACGTTCTTGGTGTCTGCGATCTTTGCGACAATGTCCACGACTTGCCGGTCCGCGTCGTCAGCGTGACCGTAGAACCGGGCCGTCACATTGTCGGTCTGGGACCTCAGGCTGGTCTCCTCCCAGGGCCGGCTGAGGCGGCCGCGAGCAAGCGGGCTGAAGGCGATGATCCCCACACCTTCTGCCTTGCAGAGAGGTAGCATTTCCCGCTCCTCCTCGCGATAGAGGAGGTTCATCTGGGCTTGCATCGAAACGAAGCGTGACCAACCGGCAGCGTCAGACTTGTAGAGAGCGCCCGCGAACTGCCACGCGTAGCAATTGCTTGCCCCGATGTAGCGGACCTTGCCGCTCCGAACCAGATCGGTCAGTGCCTCCAAGGTCTCTTCGATGGGCGTAGAATTGTCCCAGAAATGGATCTGGTAGAGGTCGATGTAGTCGGTCCCCAGCCGCTTGAGGCTCGCCTCGGCCTCCGCGATGATCGCCTTGCGAGAAAGTCCGACCGCATTTGCGCCATTACGCATCTTGCCGTAGACCTTGCTGGCAATAACGACTTCGTCACGAGGCACCATCTCTCTCAGCAGCTTGCCGACAATTTCCTCACTGGTTCCGTCGGAGTAGACATTGGCCGTGTCGAAGCAATTGATGCCGAGGTCGAGCGCTTCCTTGATGAACGGCCTGCTGTCTTCTTCGGACAGCGTCCATGCATGGTTGCCGCGATCGGCGACGCCGAAGCTCATGCAGCCAAGGACCAGTTGCGAGATTTTCAGACCTGACCGGCCAAGTTGACGGTATTCCATCTTTGTCACTTTCCTTCTGATACGGTCTTTGAGCCGAACTTGGCGAGCGCCTGTGCCAACTCCGGATGCGATTTGGCATATTCATTCAAATCGATTCCGCTGACGGCGGCGTCCCAGGCGGCACGGACCGCTTTCACGCCCGCCGACGGCCCGCCGGGATGGCTGACCACGCCACCACCGCAGAGATACAGGTGGTCGACCGTCTGCCCCGTTCTTCTATAGGTCTCAGGTGCCTGTCCGCCCCATTGGCCCGAGCAGACGACCGGCAGGGGGCGGTCGGCGTCGCGGAAGATCGGCTTCTGGAGATCATGAAACGACTGAACGAACGAATCGTCCGGCTCCCAGTATTTGGCAGCGATCCCGTTGATCTGGAATTGGTCGACGCCAAGCAGGCGCCAAAGCTGCTGGTAAACCGAGAAGTCGAAGCCAAGACCCGGGTGTCGAGTGAGAAGATCCCAGCCGTTTCGATGGGCATGCAAAGTCAGCGACGAGCGCCGACGCAGAAACAGGAAAGCGCCCATGCCAATTGAATTGATGTTGATAACTGCGGCGTTGCCGCCTTCGCGCACCACCATGTCGTGCTTGCGGACCATCTCGTCAGGATCGACGTCCGATATGCCGAAGGCGTACATCACCTTCTTACCCGTGCGTTGCTCTTCGTCACGGATAACAGGCATTATCGCTTTCACTCGTGCCTCCAACGAGGAGTAAGGTGGCGACATCAGTTTTTCGTCGTCCTTGATGAAATCGACGCCGGAAGCGACAAGATCGGCAACTACTTCCGCTGTCTCGTCGGGGGTCAGGCCGAGTGCGGGCTTGATGATCGTGCCAATGATTGGTCTTTCGTAAACGCCAGTCAGGCGCCGCGAGCCCTTGATGCCGAACTGAGGGCCGGGATAAACGCCGTCGAACTCTGACGGCAGTTGCAGGCCGATGACCCGCAGCCCGGTAAAACCTTTGATGGACCAAACGCCGCCGAGCGCAATCGTGGTCAGCGCCGTCAAATCGGTGCCGACCGCTTCCAGCGGATAGGCGATCGTCGCCTGGGCGCGATTGAATTTTCTCCCCTCTGAGGGAAGAGACGCGACCTCGATCGCATCCAGGTGCTCAAACGCCACAATCCTCGCGGCCGCGCGGGCTTTGAGCTCCGGTGTCTCGCCCGGCAAGTCAACGAACGTCCCAGTCGATTGGTCGCTCGCTATCTTTGCGGCCAATGCCTCGGGGCTACCCGCCGTTTCGATCCGGTAAGTGACCAGGATGTCAGAGGGCCTCGGTTGAGCCAAGTCGATCGTCATGAGAGTCACGCCGTCGGTACTGGCGCGGCCGCGGGGATGAGGCCGGACGATTTCAAATCGTCCCAAAACGCGGCCGGGATCGGCGCCGAGATCGCGGCAACATTCCCCACGACGTGCTCGCGCGTCAGCGCTCCCTGGACGACAGCGGTCACCGCTGGATGCGCATAGACGAACTGGGTGGCGGCGGTTGGAAGCGATACGCCGTGGCGTTCGCAGACAACCTCGAGCGCTTCGACCTTACGGACGATCGCCTCAGGCGCAGGCTGGCAATCATAGGTCCGCGTCGTTGTCATCGACTTGCTGCCCTCGGCGAGAATGCCCGAGTTGTAGATTCCGGCAGCGATGATGCCGATGCCGCGGCGCTGCATTTCGGGATAGAAATGCTCAAGCGCGCCATGGTTCAGAAGGGTGTAGCGTCCGGCCACCATGGAGCAGTCGAGATCGAACTCCTCCGCCACCTGCAGGACCGAAGCGGTCTCGTTGACACCGAGGCCGATCGCCTTGACGGACCCCGTCCGGCGCAACTCGTCACACGCCTTGTAGCCGCTGGTCCTAAGCGCCGACAGATGCGTGTCGTACGCTTCACGATGCCATTCGCCGCTCACGTCGTGAAGATAGAGGATATCGATGTGGTCCATCCCCATGCGCTGCTGGCTGTCCTCGAACGCACGCATGATGCCATCATAAGAATAGTCGTACTCATCGACGAACGGCAGCGCCTTAACCCAGTCGATGCCATACAGACTTTCGGCACGCTTGGCGCGGCTTTCCGGCTTGAGAATGCGTCCCGCCTTGGTGCTGACGACGACCTTGCCCACGAGATCGTTGTTCCTCAGGATGTGGCCGAGGGAGTGTTCCGACTTCCCCAGCCCGTACAAGGGTGCCGTGTCGAAGTAGCGGACACCCAGTTCGTAGGCCTTGAGAACCACCGCCTCGAATGTCGGGAAGCTGACGTCGACGTTGCAGCCTCCGAGCGGCGACGTTCCCAGCCCCAGCGAGGTGAGCGTCACATCCGTCTTTCCAAGTTTTCTTTCCAACATGGTGGTCGATCCTATTTCCCTGTATTGTAAGCGGACGGCCCGCGCGGGCCGTCCGCCGCCGTCCAATTACATGTACTTTTCTACGTTGGTGGAATCGAGGATCAGCCACGGCACGGTGTAGTCCTTCTGGGTGCCGTCTTTCCATTCCATCAGCGAGCCCCAGATTTCGGACTGCGGCTTGTAGCTTTCGCCCTTGATCGCGCGAAGAGCGAGGTCAACCGCGCCCTGGCCTTCGGCGCGGGCGTACTTGTAAAGGCTAACCGCCATCTCGCCCTTCTTCACGGCGCGCTTGGCGTCCGGAATACCGTCGATCGCCAGGACAGGAACGGTCTTGAGGTCTATGCCGGAGCTCTTCATCGCTTCGATCGCACCCAGCGCCATTTCGTCATTCTCCGCGAGGACGCCGTTGATCTGGCCCGGATGGGCGAGCAGCCAGTTCTCCATCAGAGCCTGACCTTCGGCGCGGCTCCAGTTGCCGGTCTTGTTCTCGATGAGCTTGAGGTTCGGGAACTTGGCCAGGCCAGCGTCGATGCCGGCGCGGCGCTCGATCTGGGCCGACTGGCCGATCGGTCCTTCCATGAGGACGACGTTGCCCCCGTTCGGAAGGCGCTTGCCGAGCTCTTCAGCAATAATGCGGCCGCCTTCGGTGTCGTTGACGATGATCGACGCGGTGTAGTTCGTCGACTTCGTCTTAAGCGCCGACACGATCAGCGGGATTTTCGCTTCGGCGGCCTTGTCGATCGGCGGTGCCGAGGCCTCAAGGTCGAACGGAGCCATGATGATCGCATTGAACTGCTGGGTGATCGCGGTGTCGATCTGGTTGGCCTGGGTCAGCGGGTCGTACTTGCCGTCGAAGACGGTGATCTCGACCTCGCCGGACTTCACGGCGGGATGGTTCTTGATTTCGGTCGACCAGGCCTTCATGTATTCGCCGGACTCGCCGAACGATAGTGCTGCGATGCGGATCTTGTCTTCCGCGAACGCCAGTTTTGGTCCGGCCATTGTCGCCGCGACCAGTACCAGTCCCGCGCCTGCCTTGAGCAGGCTCCTCCTAAACGTCTGCATTTTCTTGATCTCCTCTGGTTTAAAAACTGCCCGAACACGCCTTGCATGACCGGGCATTGTCGCCGGCCACGCCGGCGGCAATTCCGAAATTCGTTATTTGCGGATTTGATCGGCGATGACCGCGACCACGATGATGGTGCCCTTCAGCACCTGCTGGTAGTAAGACGACACCCCCATCAGATCCATGCCGTTATTGATGGTGCCAATGATCAACGCGCCAATCAGAGTGCCGAGCAAGGAACCACGCCCGCCTGCAAGGCTCGTGCCGCCGATGACGACCGCGGCGATGGCGTCGAGCTCGTAGCCGATGCCAGCTTGGGGCAGTGCCGCAGTTGTACGTGCGGTCAACACAAGCCCAGCCAAACCAGCCAGAAGGCCGGAGATGACATAGGTGGCGCCGACGATGATTTTCGTCGAAATACCACTCGTACGCGCAGCTTTCTCATTGCCGCCAACGGCGTAGACGTAGCGACCGAAGGTCGTGTAATTCAGAACGACCCATCCGATGATGAATACGAGAAACAGGATGATAATCGGAACCGGAATGTACATGACCTGACCCGAGCCAATCCACTTGTAGGCGTCGGAAAGGTTGGGGATCGGGCTTCCTTGGGAGAAGATCAAGGTCAGACCGCGGGCCACGCTCAACATTCCAAGCGTCACCACGAACGGCGGAACCTTGATTGCCGCCACGAGGACGCCGTTCACCAGGCCGAGGCCCGCGCCCACAGCAAGTCCGGCCAAGATGCCGATAAGAACGAAATGTTCGTTGGTTTCGGTTACCAGGCTGGCCGCGATCATGCCGGCAATTGCCATGACCGAGCCTACGGACAGGTCAATGCCTTTGGTCAGGATCACGAAGGTGACACCGATCGCCAGAATGCCGTTGATGGACGACTGGCGAACCAGATTCAGCCAGTTCGGCCAACTCATGAAATACGGGCTGGCGAACGAAAAGAACGCGACGATCAGGAAGAAAACCACGACAATACTGAATTGCCTTATGATCTCTCCGGCGCGGAAGCTTCCTGATTTTCCGATAGCGATTGTATTCATTACTCGAATCCTCCCATTGACCGATTGGCGCTGTCGATCAGCTCGCCAAATCCATGAGCGTCTGTTGTGATGCCTCGGCACCGTCGATTATGTTGACGAGCTGGCCCTGCTTGAAAATCGCGATCCGGTCGCTCAGCTGCATGATCTCCGGTGCCTCGGAAGAAACTACGAGTACGCCGTTACCCTTTGCCGCGAAGTCGCGCAGGAACGCGTAGATCTCCTGTTTCGAACCTTCATCGATGCCGCGCGTCGGCTCGTCGCAAATCAGGAGCTTCGGGTTCGTCAGGAGGCACCTTGCCAACACGACTTTCTGCTGGTTCCCACCCGACAATGTTTCGACGGCGACGTCCGGCGAGGCCGATTTGATTCGTTGAGAGGCAATCATGTCTTTGACCGCGCTCCGCTCCTTGTCGCCTCGGATAAAACCACTGACAGCCATCAAGGCGAGCGAGGAGAGCGTGATGTTGTGAGCGATCGACGCCGATAGCACGAGCCCGCTGTCCTTGCGATCCTCGGTCACCATCGCCATTCCACGTTGGATCGCCTCCTTTGGACTCCCAGGTTTTACCCGGCCGCCATTGAAGACGACTTCCCCTCCCGTCGGCGAATGCAGCCCGAATATCGTCTCCAGGAACTCGGTTCGTCCGGACCCGAGCAGCCCGTAAATGCCCACGACTTCGCCCGAGGCGACTTCCAGTGATATGTCCCGGAAGTGGGAGCCTCTGGCCAAATTCGAGACGGAAAGGAGGATCGGCGCGTCTTCAAGAGGCTTGCCTTTCTCGACCAGTTTTACTTCTCGCCCGACGATCTGCGTCACAAGATGACGACGATCGATGTCCTTAATGTTTCCGGTTTCGATGAAGCGGCCATCACGGAACACCGTGTATTCATCAGCAATCTCGAAGATTTCGGTGAGTTTGTGAGACACATAAATAATCGCAGAACCGCGGGCAGTGATCTTGCGGAGTGCGTTGAACAAGACGTGGACTTCGTGTTCACCGATCGCCGACGTCGGCTCGTCCATGATGACGATGTGTGCGCGATAGCTCAGAGCCTTCGCGATTTCGACGAGTTGAACCTGGGCGAGGCTCAGTTCCCCCATCTTCTTACGGGCGTCAACCTCAAAACCCAGTTCATCTAGGAACGCTTGGGCGTCCTTGCTCATCTGACCGAAATCGACAAAAACCCCAAGCCTCTTCGGTTCACGGCCAAGGTAAAGGTTCTCGGCGACGGTCATCTCGGGAACTGGAGAAAGCTCCTGGGTGATAATGGCGATCCCTTGGCGCAGAGCGTCCGCCGCGCTTTTGAAGTCGACCTGTTCACCATCGATCTCGACTGTTCCTCCATC
Organism: Rhizobium sp. L9; assembly: GCF_002531885.1. Taxonomy (NCBI): domain Bacteria; kingdom Pseudomonadati; phylum Pseudomonadota; class Alphaproteobacteria; order Hyphomicrobiales; family Rhizobiaceae; genus Rhizobium; species Rhizobium sp. L9. The sequence goes on from NZ_NWSZ01000026.1 coordinate 48,974, forward strand.
GCGACGGAGCAACCCCATCGTGATATTAAGGAACGTGGACTTACCCGCCCCATTGCCACCGCACAAAGCGTGGACCGTACCGGCCTTTAGAGTAAGTCGTCCGTCGACGAGAGCCGGAACACCGTTGAACGACTTTTGCACACCTTCAGCCCGGAGAAGCACGCGTTCCGGCGACGACAGCTCGGTTGACAGGGCTTGAATCTTCTCAGTTGCGTTGACCATGATATGACGTCATACCTCACAAAATCGAAATCTATGGCGCGTGCATGCGCGCTGCATCCGCACTGGCGCTAGGCGCTCTCCAATCCCAAGATCGCGCGAGCCTCGTCGGGTGTGGCAGGCTCGCGTCCGACTTTTTGGGCGACCTCCACAGCGCGGGATATGATATCCGCGTTTGTCGGCGTACCGAACTCACGATAGGGGTAATCACCGATGCCAATCGCCATATGGCCGCCCAGGCGGCAAATCGCAGGAGCGATGTTCAGTAGATTTCCCCCCAGACAATTGACCGTCCATTCGACGGGCCTGTCGTCCGGCAGGAAAGCAAGATGCGCCATCAGACCAGCCTCGGTCGGCGGGTGCCCGGTGATGTATCGCCCTCCCGTGAGGTGGAGGAGAAAGTAGGCAGGACCAACCACGAGACCTGCATCCATCAGGGCAATGGCGCGACGCGTAAATCCAACGGACCACGAGACCAATTTCGGCTTCACGCCTCTTTCGGCTAAGATACGCGCATAGTGTGCGAGGCTTTCGGTCGTGTTCAGATACAACCGCTCGGGGTTTTCGAAGGTGCGTTTCTCGGCGTCCCAAATTTCGAGGTTGGCCGATCCCGTATCGATCGGAGCGATGTCGGGCCGCGTGGCCGGATCCAATGCCAGTGTCGCAACCGTGTCGATGCGCCTCTTGGCGTCGGAGTCATTCGAGATGAAGCCAAGAGTCGGGAGGATCAGTAGATCCGTTGCGTCCCTGACTTTACGGATGATTTCGGCGTTCGCTTCGACGGTGTTGGTCGCGCCTCCATCCGGAGTTCTCGCGTGATAATGGAGGATCGCCGCTCCAGCGTTTCGAGCTGCGACGGCAGCCTCAACGATGTCGTCGGCGGTGTACGGAATATTTGGGTTGGAGGTACGCGGTGCGTACTCGTTGACCCTAGCTTCGAGGATGATCTTCTTGTGCATCTTCCGATCCTTATGCCGCCACCGAACCGACAGTGCCCGCCTTGGCGCGGAGGAAAAAATCATCGGCACCAATCTGCCCGCCCTTCAGCATGACTTCGAGGCCATCGATCTCGGCGTCCCCTGGCGCCTGCAAACGGCAGACGTGGCAATTCTGAACTTCGTCGAAAACAGCGATCTCGAGCGCTTCGGCTCCGATCGTACGCACCGCATAGCTTGAGCTGTCACCGCCGGAAAAAACGATGCGCGGCAAGGAAACGACACGACGCACTGCACGAGCGACGTCGCAGTATATGGCTCCCAAACGTTCGGCTGGGACATCGCCACCCTCTACGCGGCCGGACTCGCCGCGGGCGGTGTAAATGACTGTGGGACGGCCGCGATCGAGGCCTTCGACGGCCTTTAGAGCAGCCTCCGAGGCAACTGCCGAGGCATGGTCGTCGGACTCGATCTTGGAGACATCCAAGTGGACCATCTTCCAGCCAGCAGCTTCCGCCGTGGCGATTTGGCGACCAGTCTGGAGCGCGCAGCTGCCGGACAGCACCAGCAGATTTTCGACTCCGGTTATTTCCGTCTTTACAGCGTTCGGCGAAGAGAGCAGCCCCAAACGTGACCAATGAGCTCCAAGCTGTTGCGCAAGACCTTGAGCTGCAAGCGCAAACATAGGTAGCCTCGAAGACTGAGCCCAAAGCAGATCGACGACAGCGGCCAGATCAGTGTTTTCAAGACCATCGAAAATGACCCCTACCCCCTGTTGAAAGGCCTTGAACACGCGGTCGTCCATCGCCGAGCGATTCCGGATCAGGGGAAGCGTAATGTTGATGAACTCCATGTCCGTCTGCCGGGCCAGGTGCATGCGCAGATCGGCCTCCTGCATTGGGGTCCGGGGATGGCGCGACATGCTTGGGTGACGGTCCAGCCGCTCGATCCTGTCGGCGAAGCGAGCAAAATGGTTTCCGAAACAGGTGTAGCGTCCAAAATCTGGAGTGGCGGCGAGGACTGAGACGTCCCTTTTGCCGAAATGAGCCGCAGCGCGATCGAGGACCGCACCATAGCTTCCGACAGTCGGCGACGAGTCGAAGGTCGAGCAGATTTTGTATTGAATGAACGAGCTGTCGAGAGTGCGCATAATCGAGAAGGCGCTATCCAGTTCCTCGGCGAGTTCAGCTCCCGACAATGCCCGCGCGGTACCAGCGAAACCAAGCACGTCATAATGTTGAGAATCTGCGGCCACTTTGTCCACCGAAGGACGTGCCAGATAAAGCTTGGCCTTCACTCCGCTCCGATGGAACTGTGCCAGATTTTCGGACGAGCCCGTAAAGTCGTCGCCGTAAAATACGGCCTTGAGCTTACCAGCTGATGTCATCGGATTCTCCCAATTTCCCTCGGCCGAAGATACCTGCCTCCGTACTTCAGCCGTGCTCCACTCTTGACAATACTCATAGAAGCAGCTCATAACGCTGTCAAGGTCATACCTTATACCTTATACCTCATATCTCGGAAAATGGAGGAAAAGATGAGACTGTCAGGACGCACTGCCGTGGTGACCGGCGCTGGCCGGGGCATTGGACTAGCGATTGCTGAAGCCTACATTCGCGAAGGCGCGAACGTCGTAATCGTTGACCGCGATCGGGATGTTGCTGACGAGGCCGCGGAGCGGCTTGGCGACCGGGCGCTGGCCGTTGCGGCCGATATCTCGGTCACCGAAGACGTGGAGGCGATCGTCAAGGCAACGGTCGACCGATTCGGAACCGTCGACATACTCGTTAATAACGCTGGTGTGGGCGCGACTACGCTGTTTCTCGAAAGCTCAAGGGAGGAGTTCGAGCGCGTTGTCCGGATCAATCTGACGGGAACATTTCTCGTGGCGCAGGCCTTCGCGCGCATCATGGCGGCCAAGGGCTATGGGAGGATCATCAACATTGCTTCACTCTCCGGTCAGAAAGGCGGCGTCGGCCGCTCGGCTTATGGAGCCTCAAAGGCCGGCGTCGAGCTGCTCACAAAGGTGATGGCGGTCGAACTCGCGGAATCGGGAATCAACGTGAACAACATAGCGCCCGGTCCGATATTGACCGAGGTGTCGAAGGTCATGCATACGGTCGAAACGCGCGAAGCCTATCATCGACTCGTACCGCAACGTCGTTATGGCGAGCCGTCGGAAATCGCCGACGCCGCGGTGTTCCTGGCGAGCGACGAAGCTGCCTATATCACTGGGCACACTCTGAACGTCGACGGCGGATTCCTGGCCGCTGGCCTGATGTTTCCGTTCGACCCGAAAGCCTCGAAGCGGTTGGGGCAGATCAGCGAATAGCTTTGATAAGTGGCCAGCTTGACCGTTGGCATTTGTCGGAAAACGCAAAACGCGGTATGACCTCGTACCTTCCTGATTTTTCTGATTGGAGCGTGACTAGGAATGCTGTCTGTTGATCCCAAAAAAATCCCAAGCAGGTTGGACATAGCGCTCGACTATATTACGGGCGAAATTGCCAAAGGAAACCTTGGACCCGGCGACAAACTTCCCAATGAAAAGGAGCTGGCTCAGCTTCTCGGCATCAGCCGCACTCCGATTAGAGAGGCGATTAAGACACTTGCGGTGTCGGGTCTCGTCGAGACCCGACATGGCTTTGGCAATTATATCCGGAAGGACGAAGGCCTTCCGGTAATGCCGCTTGCGATGTTCCAACTCTATCTTCAGAGTTCGACGCCGGAAATGCTGATGGAATTGCGGTTCGTATTCGACCGTAACTGTTCGGAACTCGCCTCGTTGCGGCGCACGGACGAAGATCTTGCCATCATGAGGGAGTGCATCGACCGGCTGAAGAGACTGTCGGATGACCCGGACTCCCCAATCGACGAACTCCTTAAGGCCGACCTCGATTTTCATCGAGCCATATACAAGGCTGCGGGAAACCCGTTGATCGCCGTGGTTGCGGATTTCGTGCTGAACATGGTCGCACCATGGGTCCAGAAATCGCTTGAAGTCAGTGGCAAGTGGCGGGCTGTCGGGCTTCATGAACACATGTTCGAAATGATCCGCGACAGGAAGACCGGCGACCTTAGCCGCGAGAGCGTCGAGGAGAACATGGAACACTTCCGCACTTCGTTGCTGAAATGACGGGGTTTCTTTGATCTTCCCACTGTGATTGGAGTGCGGCGTCGTTTTTGGTCCTGAACGAAATATCACCGCCGACTGTTTAGTCGAGGCGGCCGCTGAACCTTGTAGGTAGACGGCCCGCCCCATTCGCGGTCGGGCCGGTCAGAGCCGCCAGTCGGGTTGATCCGCGCCGATCCGCCTAGCGGCTTAAAGTCGGTGCGCTCGTATGATACTTGCTGTCGAGATCGTTGATCGCCCTGACGTTGCCCGCTGATTGGCTACGCTCATCGAACGTTTTACCCAGGAACATGTCGGCGATTGCCTTGGCATGCTCCGATCCTATGACACGGGCGCCCATCGTGATGATCTGCGCGTTATTTGAAAGGGCAGCACGCTCGGCGGAGTAGGTGTCGTGCGTCAGAGCGGCCCGGATGCCCGGCACCTTATTCGCTGCGATGCAGACGCCGATTCCGGTTCCACAAACGAGAATCGCCTTGTCATACGTGCCATCGAGAACACCCGAGGCCACGCGTTCGGACAGATTGGCATAAAAAGCATCGAGGTCCGCATCGATTCGGGACACTTCATACACGTCGAAGCGGCCTTTCAGGTGTTCGGCCAAAACCTTGGCAAGACCTTCGCCAGCGCTGTCTCCTGCAACGGCAATCTTCATGTTTTTCTCCTTAGAGTTTGGTGGCGCATTTGCGGAGAATCTCGAGGTATCCCTCGAACTCCCATGCGGACCGGCCAATGAAAAGCCCATCAATGTGCGGGCTCGAAATCAGTTCTTCGCAATTTTCGGCATTGACGGAGCCGCCATAGAGGCAGGGGACCCTCCGACCGACCACCGCCTCGGCGATAGCAATAATTTCGGCCTGACGCGCATCAGCGTAGTCAGCGGTCGCCGGAACACCCGTCTCGCCGATTGCCCAGACGGGCTCATAGGCAAAGAGGATCTCCGCCTCCTGCTGCGCAGCGGTCAATTTCGAAAGCGCGCCACGCACCTGGGTAGCCAAAATTTTCGAAGCGTTTCCGCTGTCGCGATCTCTTAACGTCTCACCTATGCAGATGAGCGGAGTGAGACCGTGCCGGACGGCGGCTTCTGTCTTCAGGGCCACTGTTTCATCCGTCTCACCGAAATGTTCACGCCGCTCAGAGTGGCCGAGTTCGACCAAATCGAGCTTGCAGTCCTTCAGCATCAGTGGCGAGACTTCGCCCGTCCACGCGCCACGTTCGGCCCAATGCATGTTCTGGGCGCCGACCTTGACGGAGGTTTCCGCGAGCATCGCCTTGACCTCGCGAAGAACTGTGAAAGTCGGAATGACGAAGCGCTGGATGCGTGGATGATCCGTCGAGCCTGACTTGAGACCGCGCACAAAATGCTCGGCATCGGCGAGCGTCTTGTTCATCTTCCAGCTAGTGCCAATCCAGATGCTCTTCTTCTCGTTCATGTCCCGTTTCACCGCGTTTCCATTTCAGTTGTCGCTGCCCGACCTAAAGCGATCCGACCCGATACCGCTTCGCCATTTCAGCAAGTGGGATGACGTGAATGGAGCTTGCGCGCCCCGCCGTTCCGAACGCCTCGAATCGTTCGCGACAAAGCTTTGACAGTGCCGTCATTGCGGGCTTCAAGTACTTGCGAGGGTCGAATTCGCTCGGATCCTCGGCCAGCACTCTGCGCACCTGACCCGTCATCGCCATACGGCAATCCGTGTCAATGTTGACCTTTCGTACGCCATGCCGGATGCCTCGCAAGATTTCCTCAAGCGGCACGCCCCAGGTCGGCTTCATCAGGCCGCCGAACCGATTGAAGATTTCCTGCAACTCCTCTGGCACGCTCGAAGAACCATGCATGACGAGATGCGTGTTCGGCAGCTTCCGGTGGATCGCCTCGATCACTTCCATTGCCAGAACATCTCCGTCCGGGCGACGTGAGAATTTGTAGGCGCCGTGGCTGGTTCCCATTGCGACGGCAAGCGCGTCCACCTTCGTCTCGTTGACGAATTTCGCGGCCTCGTCCGGATCGGTCAGAAGCTGATGTGGATCAAGCTTGCCTTCGACACCGTGACCGTCTTCGGCTTCGCCCATACCGGTCTCCAGCGAGCCTAGAACACCAAGCTCCCCTTCCACCGAAACGCCTGCCCAATGAGCGATCTCGCTGACGTCTTTCGTGACCTTAACGTTATAGTCCCAGTCCGCCGGCGTCTTTCCATCAGCACGGATCGACCCGTCCATCATCACTGAAGTGAAGCCATGTTGAATCGCAGTGACGCAGGTGCTTGGTTCATTTCCGTGATCAAGATGGACGCAAACGGGGATATGCGGATAGATCTCCGTCACTGCATCCATCATGTGCTTAAGCATGATGTCGTTGACATAAGCCCGCGCCCCTCGGCTCGCCTGCAAAATGACAGGCGAATCCGTGTCGTTGGCAGCCTCCATGATGGCAAGCGCCTGCTCCATATTATTGATATTGAACGCGGGAACGCCGTATCCCCGTTCAGCGGCGTCGTCCAACAGTTGGCGGAGCGTAATCCTGGCCATGAAATCTCACTCGCTGGTTCGATTGGAATTGAGATAGCGCGCGATTAATTCGACCTCGGTCGCTGAACCGAAGACGAGCGGCGTGCGGCAATGGTGGGAGGTCGGGATCTTGTCCAGGATCGCTGAAGTGCCATCCGTCGCCCGCCCTTCTGCCTGCTCCATCAGGAACGCGATCGGGTTTGCCTCGTATACCAGGCGAAGCCGTCCATTTTGATACCCGGGTCTCTTGTCGGCGGCGTAGAAAAAGACACCGCCTCTGAGCAGAATCCGATGGAGTTCACCGACTGCAGATCCAAGCCAGCGCATGTTGAAATCGCGGTCACGCGGCCCGTCCCTCCCCGCCAGGCAATCCTGAACATACTGGCGGAGACCAGATTGAAGGTGGCGGTGAACAGACGCGTTGAAAGCGAGTTCCGAGGTGGTCGTCGGTATCTTGACCTGCCTTCTCACGATCAAGAACTCGCCGGCTTGTGGATGCATCGTCGCCAGCAAAACTCCGTCTCCGACAGAGAAGCCGACATCGATCGTGTTGCCGAAGGAGACATATCCGGCGGCGACCTGGCGCCTGCCAGAGGTCAGGAATGGGTCTTCGCCTTCTGTGAAGGGAATGATCGAGAAGATCGTGCCCACCGGGGCGCCCAATCCAACGTTGCCCGAACCATCGACTGGATCGATAGCGACACCGAAGCCGGAACCGTTCAACACAACCGGCTCATCAGCCTCTTCGGAGAGAATCCACCCGGCCCCTGCCCTTTCCAGTATCTCGACGAACAACTCGTGAGAAGCAACGTCGATGGCCTTTTGCGCGTCTCCATCGGAATTCGATCCGACGAGCCGCGCCGGATCGCCCTCCAGCGAACCGGTGGCGATCCGCTCCGATAGAAGACATGCCGCGTCCAAGATTCCGTTGACGAGTGCTGTCACGCGCTGACGCGATTGGTCCTTACCGGCCCATGTCGAGAGATACGCATCGACCGACTGGTGCTGGGAGGAGGCTCCTTCGCCGGTGAGAGTTAGCGAAGCACTCATCGGTCGCCCCTCACCCTCGCAACAGCGCGCGCGACAATCGATTCACGGGTAATTCCGAACTTTTCGTACAAGGTCTCCGCCGGCGCGGATGCACCAAAGCCCGACATCCCGATGACGTCGTCTTCACTGTCCACATATCTGGTCCAGCCGAACTTCGAGAGTGCTTCAACTGCAATGCGGGGTGCGTCCCCCAGCACCGCATGTCGATAGTCCTTGGTTTGTTTTTCGAAGAGATCCCAGCTTGGCATTGAAACGACTGCAGCTGGAATGTTTCTCGCCTCGAGCTCCTCGGCGGCTTGAATCGCGAGCGCAACTTCCGTTCCCGTCGCGATGAGCGTGACGGCGCGCTGCATGCTGGCTTCCCGCAGCACGTATGCTCCTCGCGCGCAGCGATTGGAGCCGTCGCGTTCCGTACGCAGTTGGGGAACATTCTGCCGCGATAGCGCCAGGACGGATGGCGTATTTTTGCTGCTTATCGCAATGTCCCAGCATTCAAGCGTTTCGATCGTGTCGGCGGGCCGGAATACATGCAAGTTTGGCATGGCCCTGAGGCTTGCGAGGTGCTCGACTGGTTGATGCGTCGGGCCGTCTTCGCCAAGGCCGATGGAATCATGCGTCATCACGAAGATAGAGCGAGCCCCCATCAGAGCCGCCACGCGAATGGCATTGCGACAGTAGTCGGAGAACACAAGGAAAGTGCCGCCATACGGAATGAACCCGCCGTGGACCGCCATGCCGTTCATTGCGGCAGCCATCGCGAACTCCCTCACGCCATAGCTGACATAACGCCCGCTTCTGACGGCGGTGAAATCACTGTCGACGGCCCGAACACGCGTCAAGTTCGAGTGCGTGAGGTCCGCCGAGCCGCCGATCATTTCGGGAAGCAACTCCGTCAGCTCCTCCAAGGCAATCTGGCTAGCTTTGCGTGTGGCCACCGATTGCGGCTTGTCCAGCAGTTTCGTCTTCGCGGCGTTCACCGCCTCCGCGTAGTGCGACGGCAATGAGCCGGCGGTTCGACGCTGAAATTCGCTTTTGACGTCAGCTCCTGTTGCTTCGAGCCGCGCTTGCCACTCCCCGCGCGCCGTGGCACCCTTTGCGCCAATCTCGCGCCATGCTCCCAGGATCTGGGTTGGGACCTCGAAAGCATCCGCCGTCCAGCCGTAAACCGCTTTTGTAGCGGCGGCTTCGCTTTCGCCCAGCGGCGCGCCGTGCACGGAACTTGTTCCCGCCTTCGACGGGGAACCGTATCCAATTACTGTTTTCAGAGCGATAAGGGACGGTCTCGATCCATCCGCTTTCGCGTTTGAGATCGCTACGTCGATCGCTTGCGGATTATGACCATCAACACGTTGGGTGTGCCATCCGTACGCGTCGAATCTCGCGAGGACATTTTCCGAAAACGCGATCGCAGTGGAACCGTCAATTGTAATCGAGTTGTCGTCGTAGAGGACAATCAGCTTGCCGAGCTGAAGGTGGCCCGCCAGCGAGGCGGCTTCTTGACCGACACCTTCCATGAGGCATCCGTCTCCGCAGAAGACGTAGGTGTGGTGATCGACGAGCGCAGTGCCGAATTCAGCTGCCAGGCGCCGCTCCGCGATAGCCATTCCGACAGCGGAAGCGATCCCCTGCCCCAGTGGACCGGTCGTCGTCTCTACGCCGGCTGTATGGCCGTATTCCGGGTGGCCCGGTGTTTTCGAGCCCCATTGGCGAAAATTGCGAATCTCCTCGACGGTCATATCCTCATAACCGGTCAGGTGGAGAAGGCTATACAGCAGCATCGAACCATGGCCATTCGACAAGACGAACCGGTCCCGGTCGGGCCACCCAGGTTCGCTTGCATCGAATTTGAGGTGACTGCCGAAAAGGACGGCCGCTGCATCCGCCATGCCCATCGGCATACCGGGGTGACCGGATTTTGCCGCCTCAACCCCGTCGATCGACAGGACACGGATGGCGTTCGCGAGATCACGGATCGAAACTGCTGCTGACAAGTCTTCCTCCCTTTTAACCGATCCTATTGTGGCGCACCTCGCGCAAAATAACAACACAAAATCACAAATGAACATCTACTATTGTGATCTTGTGAGGATTCGTAACGCATTCCCTTTAAATCACAAGGCTTTATCGCTCGCAATCAGTGGCGGTAACGGTCAGCCACGTGACGTTAAATCGAACAGAAGAAGCATTTCCGCCGACGATGTCTGCACCCAAACGAGGTGCCGGTAACCCAATGGTACAGGATCACTTTTCAGGGCATCCAAGGCTCGAAGGAGCACGCTGGCAACCCGGGCTGCAGGCTGGCTCCCGCGAGCTCTTTGGCTGAGGTGGCCAGTTCTGCGAAACGAAACGATCCCTCATCTGGGTGGCTGCAGCCAAGGTCTCTTTGTCAAATGGAGGCAGGCCTTCAATCATCGCTTCGAACATCTTGAAGGGTTCCCAGCTCATCCGCAGTCCTCTCACGCCATACGACGGCGGCCATCGTTCAACGGTTTGCTTTGAATGATCTCGACTACCTGTCTGTCATCAGTCCAGACCGTCTCTAGCCAGGCCTTGAACGCGCTGATCTTCGGCGAGCGGAGCCGAGACCTAACGTAGGTGAGGCTGTGGCAGCCCATATTGGGTCCCGTCATGCCGAATGGCAGAACGAGATTGCCCTTCTCGACGTCGCGCTCTAGCAGGCGGTAGCTCTCGAGGCAGACCCCTCTGCCCTCCACAGCCGCTGCGATCGCCATGAACGCGTCACGGAACCGCGGGCCGCGCGTAAGGTCAATTTCGAGATTGTGGTCCTTGGCCCACTGGTGCCAGCTGTATAGTGTCTGCTCCGATCGGATCAAAGCTTGGCCCAGAAGATCGGACGGCTTTCGGATGGCCTTCTCTCCCGATGCGATTTCCGGCGAACACGCGACTACGATCGTCTCCAGGGGAAACTCTTCCGCAGCGATCGAGCCGAGTTTGGGAACGCTGCCGAAGCAAATGTCGACGTCGACCGAACCGTCGTTCAGCTTGGCCGGATCCGACGATGAGAGCAACCTTGTCTCGATGTTCGGGTAGAGTTGCTCAAACATCGGCAGGCGCGGCATCAACCAGAGTGATGCGAGGCTCGGAACGCATCCCACACTGAGAACGTCGACGCTATTGCGCCTCGACACCTCGTTCGTCGCGTGCTCAATAATCGAGAGCGCTTCCGCAAGATCGCGATAGTATCGCTCGCCGATATCCGTGAGCGACACGTTGCGTCCGATACGGTGGAACAGCTTCTCCCCGAGGTCCTCCTCCATAAGGCGAATCTGGTGACTGATCGCCGAGGGAGTGAGTTGGAGCTGCGCCGCCGCCTCTAGGAACGAACCCAAGCGGCTGGCTGCTACGAACGACTGGATCGCGCGTATCGAGGGAAGCGCCGTCATGAGGTCTTCCAGTCCCGGACGCGCGCGCCGCCCGACTGCGCGAATGCGTTCGTCATAATGAGGCTACCTTCCGCTGCGCCCGCTGTCCGAAGTCGGAACGCACCTCTTCACCTGCCGCAATGCGTTTGATATCGCCGAGGACCTCGGAGAAGTTGCTTCGGCCAGACGTGCCGAATCCCATGTAGACCTGCTTGTAGAGCTGGTAGAGCATCTCATAGCGCTCGCGGGTCGCCGGGTCTGGGTCGAACCTCTTGAAGCCGACGCACATGGCCGCTTGAGCCGTCTCGATGCTTCCGTGGTCCTTCGATGCAAGGCTTGCGAAGATACCTGATCCCAGTCCGGTGGGCAGGCCGTCGGGCACGAGGATCGGCTTGCCGAGCACGTTGGCGTAGATCTGGTTGAGCAAGGCGTTCTTCTGCGGCACGCCGCCGCCGTTGATGACCCGGTGGACGGGAACGCCGTGCTGTTCCATCCGCTCGAGAATGATACGCGTGTGGAACGCCGTTCCTTCGATCGCAGCATAGAGTTCGTCCTGTGCAGTGTGCCCCAGGTGCCAGCCGATCGTCATGCCCCCAAGATCAGACCTAACCAGAACGGTGCGATCACCATTATCCCAGGAAAACCGCATGAGGCCCGTCTTCCCGCCCTCAATCCTCCCAAGGCCCTCGGACAGTTTCGAGACCGTCGTTGATGCGCGGCGAGCAATAGCGTCGAAAATGTCTCCCGTCGCGGATAAGCCAGCCTCGACGCCGACTAGGTCGGGATGGGCGCTTCCTGGCACTACGCCGCAAACTCCCGGAATCAGTTTGACGCGTTCGCTCACCGCGATGATGCAGGTCGAGGTCCCGATCACGTTCACGACATCGCCCAAACGGCAGCCTGCTCCAATTGCGTCCCAGTGCGCATCGAAGGCTCCGACCGGGACCGGAATTCCCGCGGTCAATCCGAGCTTGTCCGCCCATTCGAGGCTCAGGCGGCCGGCAACCTTGGCAGAAGTCTGGTAGGTCCCACCGATCTTCTCCCGAACTCCATCGAAAAGCGGATCGACGCGTGAAAGGAACGCCTGGGACGGCAGCCCGCCCCATTTAGGGTTCCACATCCACTTATGGCCCATCGCGCACACACTTCGAACCACGGCGGAGCTGTCCGTGACACCTGTCAAGACGGCGGCAGCCATGTCGCAATGTTCCAGCGCGGTGCCGAAACGGTCGCGGAGTCGGGGATTGTGCCGGAGCCAATGGAGAAGCTTGGCGAATCCCCACTCATGCGAGTAGGTGCCCCCGCACCATTCGATGGCTTCGAGATGGGTCTCGTGCGCCGTCGCCGTGATTTCCTCGGCCTCGGCCTTGGCTCGGTGGTCGCACCAGAGATAGTAATCGCTCAGAGGATTGAGATTGCGATCCACCGGGATCACCGATGATCCGGTGGTGTCGACAGCAATCGAGCGCACTGTCGTCGGATCGATCCCGCATTCGTCAGAGACGCTGCGCATGGCACGGACCAGCCCCTCCATGTGGTCGGCATGCGACTGTGTCGCGAGATCGGGCTCGGAGCGAGATCTGCCGAGCGGATATTCCGCGATGGCAGTGCCGAGGGGGCCGCGCTCCGTATCAGCAAGCGTCACGCGGACGCTCAGCGTGCCAAAATCAACACCAGCTACAATCGACATCGTCATACCTGCTTTGATCGCGCGGGCTGGCCGTAGGTGGCCGACTTTCCGTGCTTTCGTTGGAAATGCCGATCGAGGAGTGCCGCCGAAATTTCGAGACTCTCCTGGCTGATCTGGCGTGAATGGAACGCGATCCTGGCGACCGCCTCCAGCATCTCGGCGTTGTGGACCGCGTCGGCGGCGTCGACACCCCAGCAAAACGGGCCATGATCGTTGACCAGCGCCGCGGGAATCGCGAGCGGATCATTGTTGCCGAGTGCTTCGGCGATCACCCTCCCGGTGTTCCGGACGTAGTCGTCGCGGATCTCAGCGTCCGTCAGTTGCCGGGTCACCGGAATGGTGCCGTTGAAGTAGTCGGCATGGGTGGTCCCCATCGCCGGGATCGCACGGCCGGACTGGGCCCAGGCCGTGGCGTAGAAGGAATGAGTGTGAACGATCGCGCCAATCGCCTTGAAGCTCTTGTAGAGCTCGATGTGGGTGTCGAGGTCGCTCGACGGGCGCATGTCGCCGTCGATGATGGTGCCATCCAGGTCGGTGACGACGATGTCGCTAGTGTTCATCGCCTTATAGGAGACGCCGCTCGGCTTGATGGCGACGATGCCGTTGTGGCGATCGATGGCGCTGACATTTCCGAACGTGGAAATGACGAGCCCGCTTTCATAGAGTTCGAAGTTGGCGTCGAGGACGGCCTTGCGCAGTGCGGAATACTTCACGTTTTCCACCTCTTAAGCCTTCCGGCTGCGGTTGAAGCGGTCGGCTGCGACAGCAACGAGAATGATGGTGCCGATCACGATCTGGTGCCAGAAGGTGTTGACGTTCAGCAAGTTGAGGGCGTTGCGAACGACCGCCATCAGAACGGCACCGACGACTGTTCCGAAGAGCGTCGCGCGACCGCCGGACAGCCCGGTGCCACCGATGACGACCGCGGCGATAACGTCCAGCTCGTAGCCTTGTCCTGCCTCCGGCATCGCCGATTCCAGACGGGAGGTCAGCATGATCCCGGCGAAGGCGGAGAGCGCCCCGGCCAGCACGTAGACTGCGATCTTGATCCTGTCCGTGGGGATACCCACGAGCCGCGCCGCATCGGGGTTGCTGCCGATCGACAGAACGAAGCGGCCGAAACGGGTGTAGTAGAGAAGATAGTAGGCCGCAGCGAACACGATGGCGGTTAGGATCACAGGGACTGGAATGCCCGCGAGATAGCTCTGGCCGATGGCGCGGAAGGCCGGATCCGAGGCGCCCGTGATCGGGATGCCCTGTGTGTAAACCATGACGACGCCGCGGCTGACGACCATGATCGCCATCGTCGCTATGAAGTCGGTAATCCCTACCTTGGTGATCAGGAAGCCGTTGACGAGGCCGATGAACGCACCCAGCGCGAGGCCTGCCAAGCAGGCAACGGGAACGGGGTATCCGAGAACGAGAACATTGGCGGTGACAAGCCCCGTCAGCGCGAGCGTCGAGCCGACGGAGAGGTCAATGCCCCGCATGCCGATGACGAAAGTCGCACCGAAAGCAATGACGGCGATGGGCACTGCCTGCCGCAGGACGTCAGTCATGTTGCCGAAGGTGAAGAAACGGGGAGCCGCGAAACCCAGCCCGATCAGAAGAATGACGAATGCGACGTAGACACCAGCGTTGCCGCTGGCACGGCCGACCTTGAAGCCTAGCCGTGGACGAGTGACTGCAACTTCAGCCATTGATGCCTCCCATGGTGTTCAGGGTTTCCGGCGGCCTGACCGAATGCAGGGCCAACGTCTCTTCCTTGGACGTGGCGGCATCGACCACCGTGGTGATTTTGCCTTCGAACATCACCGCCACGCGGTGGCAAAGTCCGAGGAGTTCGGCGTTGTCCGCCGAGACGACGATTACGGAGCAACCGTCTTTGGCAGCGGCCTGAACCAGTGCGTAGACCTCGGATTTTGCTCGGACGTCGACACCTCTGGTCGGCTCTTCGAGGAGCAGGACCTTCGGCTGGGTCAGGAGCCATCGGGCGAGCATGACCTTCTGTTGGTTGCCGCCGCTGAGCGACGCGATCTCCGCCTGCGGGCCGTCGCATTTGACGCCCAGCTTGGAGATGTAGTCTCCGGCAATCTCTCTCTCACGGGCCGGCTTCAGCGTGACTTTGCCGAGAACACCGAGGTTTGCGATAGACAGATTCCAGCCCACGGAATGCTCGGGGAAGATCCCTTCCACCTTGCGCTCGGCGGGCAGGAAAGCAAACCGTTTCCTGATCGCGTCGGTGACGTCGACGATGGGGGCATCCTTGCCGCCGATCACAACGGTCCCGCTGTCGTAGGGCCGCTGGCCGAAAAGGGCTCGTAGCAGAGCGCTCTTGCCTGAGCCCTCGAGCCCGGCGATTCCGAAGATCTCGCCCTTCGAGAGCGAGAAAGAGATATCCTCGAAGGCTCCGGCCTTCGAGAGGCCCCGCAACTCCAGAGAGGGTTCGGACCTCGCAGGGACACGGGGAGGAAACTGTTTGGACAGCGATCCGCCAATCATTGCGCTGACGACTTTGTCGACGTCGAGATCTGCGACCGGGAGGTCGGCGACAGTGCGCCCATCCCGCAGAACCATCACCCGGCTGCAGATGCCGAGTAGTTCCTTGATGCGGTGCGAAACATAGATGATCGCCTTACCAGCCGCCTGAAGGCGCTTGATGATGGCGAAGAGTTGCTTGCGCTCGACTTCCTCGAGAGCCTCCGTTGGCTCGTCCATGATGATGATGTCGGCGTTGGTGCTGAGTGCCTTGGCGATTTCCACCATCTGGCGGTCTGACAGGCTGAGTTCTCCCACCGGGCGGTCGACGGGTACGTCGACACCGAGTTCGTCGAACAGAATGCGGCGTGCTTCCTTGCGCATGCGGGCGTGCGCCAACGGAGCAAGCACGAAATCACTGGTGCGCAGTTCCCGGCCCGCGAAAATGTTCTGGGCGGCATCGAAATCGGGGAACAGGCTGAGTTCCTGGTAGATGATGGCAATGCCAGCGTCTGCTCCGGCCTTCGGATCAGCGAGCTCGACAGCCTTGCCACGCACCGAGATCGTACCGCCATCGCGACAATATGCCCCGGCAAGGATTTTCATGAGCGTGCTCTTCCCCGCTCCATTTTCGCCTACCAGGCCGAGCACTTCACCGGCGCTTATAGCGAGGTCGATATCGCGCAGCGCGACCGTGTTGCCGAAGCGCTTGCCGATACCCTTCATTTCAAGCAGCGGATTGTGGGTCATCTCTAAGATCCTCGGATTGAGTGCGGCCCCCGGCGTGGGGGCCGCGTCGTGATCACATCTTCTGTTGGGGGACGTAGACGTAGTCACTCTGGTCGAACGTCTTGATGTTCTTGGCATCGTAGGTCTTGGGCGCGACGAAGATCTTCTTCGGCAGCGGATGACCCTTCATCAAAAATTCGTCGACGGCACGGATGATGTTCCTGCCTTCTTCCTTGGCGCCCGTATCGACCGTCGCCGCGAAGTCACCCGTCAGGATCGCGTCATTGGCCTCCTTCATGTTCTCGTAGCCCACGATCGCGACCTTGCCGTTCAGGCCCTTGGCCTTGAGTGCCTGCAGTCCGCCGAGTGCCATCTCGTCATAGAGAGCGACAAGCACTTGGATGTCCGGATTGGCCGTGAACATGTTTTCGGTCACCGAAAGGCCCTGGGCGCGCACCCAGCCCGCTGGCTGCTGAGCCACGATTTTGAAGTTCGAATGCTTCGAGATGATCTCGTTGAACCCCTTCATGCGCTGGCTCGTGTGGGGACCGGGTAGGCCTTCGAGGATGCCTACCTTCACTTCCTTGTCGCCATAGGTGTCGACGAGCCACTGGGCCTGCGCGCGGCCGCCGTCCGATTGGTCGTAGCCGATGTCGCTGACATAATACGGGTTGTCGGCGACCGGGGAGTTGAACAGGAAAATCGGGATGCCCGCTTCCGTGGCGCGACGGATGGACGGCAGGAGAGCGCCTTCGTTGTATAGCGCGACCGCTATGGCATCGACACCATCGTTGATCCAAGCCTCCATGGTTCTAATCTGGTCATCCGTGGCCGACTGACTGCTCGGAGCCTGAACGAGCAGATCGATCGTGTCCGCGCCGCCGCGCTTGTCGATCTCTTCCTTCACGCCTGCAAGAACGCGCTGATAGTAGGTGTCCATAGCGGTCGGAAGGAAGCCAACCTTCAGAGGGCGGTTGTCCTTTTTGACCGGCTTCATTTCCTGACCTGTCGGCTTGATGTCCTTGTTCATCAAGATCCCGGGAAACACGGCATTGTAGCCGGGATCCTGCGCGAACGCAGGGCTGAAGCTGACGGTCGCCACCAGGCTGACAGCGGCGGCAAGCACGGTACGTCGTTTGAAAATTGTCACGAGGTTCCTCCCTTGTTGTGACAAGACACACTCCTCCTGTCCGCGGGACGATCCCGCGGAGGAATTCATTGAAGCGATGAAATCAAAGGCTCAGAGGCCAGGCGCGATGGTGAAAACCATCCGGATGGGATTGGAGCCGTAATTCAGGCACTGATAGCTGACGCCCCCTGGCAGGAAGAACGCCTCCCCGTCGCGGACGTGGAATGTCTCGTCGCCCTCGGCGACGTAAAAAGTGGCCGGGCCTTTAAGGATGTAGAAGATCGCGTCGCCATCGTGGCTGTTCGGTTCGCTCGCTCTGGGACCAACGCCGCCGACCGGGATCACGATCTCTCCGACGTGCATGTAATCGTTGGTCACGCACAGCTCCATCAGGACAGGATGGTCCTGCCCGAAGATGAGATTTACCCGATCCTCGCGGGCAACCTTCACGAGGTCACCCTTGGTCCTTGCCTCGGCGCCATCGACCGGATAGTTCGCAAGCTTTTTCAGGCTCATTCGGCAGCCCCCCGTTCGGACTTGAAGAGACGCGTTGCACCGAAGTAGCCAGTAGGCGGACCCTTCTCGTCCCAAATCCGGGGCGCTATGCAGAAGAGGATGACCGCTGCCTTGTCAGTGAAGTTGTAGCCGCGATGCGGCACGCCCATCGGTATGAGGATCGAGTCCCCCGGCCCCATCCGCTCGGTCTGTCCGGTTTCCGGGTTAAGCAGGTGCACCTCGCCCTCGAGGACGTAGTAGACCTCGTCCCCCGCATGGATGTCAGCGGGGTCGAAGTTGCTGCCCGGTGCCAGCTGGTAGATGCCCGTGGTCATCTTGTCGGTGCTGGCAAGCAGGTAGTTCAAGTCGCTCGAATAGGGCTTGTTGCCCGTATAGATGAACATCTTGAAGCGGTCCGCCGTCAAATGATGGGGTCTCTTCTCGTCCGGCGGGAACGGAAAGTTTCCAAAGTATGCGGGAATGGTCATTGCGGGAGCCTCAGGTCCTCAGTTCGGAGAGCAGCGCCTTTAGGAGACGCCAGGTGGCTTCGACGGTGGTGTGGTTGAGGCGTTCGCGCGTCGTGTGAACGTCGAACGCCTCCGGTCCAATCGAGAGCATGTCGATGTCCGGCACCTTTTTGCGGAAGAGACCGAGTTCAAGGCTCGAATGCGAGACTTCGACGTGCGGCTGCTCACCGAATTCCCGCTCGTATGCCGCACGTCCGGCCGCCAGCATGCGGGACTTAGGGTTGTACGGCCACTCCGGGCAATCCGCGAATGTCTCGACCGATGCGCCCAGCCCGATCACTTCCGAAAGCTGCCGGATGCGATCGACGATGTTGTAGCGGCGCGAGCTGACCGCACTCGGGATCGTCGAGGTGATCTCGATGCGCTCCTGGTCGTTGGAGATCAGTGCGACGGTGTTGGAGCTCTCAACGAGGTTGTCGACAATAAGGCTGCGGCTCTGGACGCCATTCGGCAGCAGGCACATTGCGTTGACCGCGCCCGTTGCGACATTCTCCGAGAAGACGGAAAAGAACAGGCCCGAGTCTTCCTCAAATGTGATCTTCAGGTTCGGATCGCTTGTCGAGTATTCGGCCGCGATGGCTGCAGCCTCCGCTTCGATCTTGCTGCGCAAAGCCCCTAATACGGAGCGGTCAAAACTGATAAGCGCTTCGGCTTCACCCGGAATGACATAACGGTTCACGCCGCCCTCAAGTTTGGCGATGCTTACGTCACCTTCCTTGATCGCGAGGCGGAGCAAGCGACCGAGCAGTACGATCGCGTTCGCCCGCTCGAGATGAATATCGAACTCCGAATGGCCGCTGCTAAGGCCCGATACGCGTAGCCGCGCAGCTTCTTGTCCGTTAGGGCGCTCGGACCATTGCAGCGGGATTCTGAAGTGCGCAGAGATGTCGCCGGCGCAGCCTGCGAACAGCGACTTCGGATCATGCCAGTTCATGTCGAGCAGGCGCTTGCCTGTCAGTTTCGTGCCATCGAAATGCTGAGCGCCGCCTTTGCCGACTTCCTCCTGGACGGTCAAAACCACTTCCAGCGGCGGATGCGGGGTGTCGTCGGAAGCGAGAAGCGACATGGCGAACGCAACGCCGACCGTGTTGTCAGCGCCGAGCGTGGTTCCGGTTCCATGAATGAAGTCGCCGTCGAGGCGGAGCTTGATGCCTACGCTCTCGAAATCATGTTCTACCCCTTCATCGCTTTCGCAGACGATGTCCGTATGGCCGTGCAGGATAAGCGTCGGGGCATTCTCGTAACCGGGCGTTCCCGGCTTCTTAATGAGAAGGTTCCAGATTTCGTCTTGATAGACCTCAAGACCGCGGGCACGGGCAAAGTTAGCGATATGGTCGCTGACCTGCTTTTCATTGTAGGATCCGCGCGGGATTGCGCTTAGCTCCTCGAAGAAGCCGAAGAATACCGCTGGCTCCAGACCGGTCAGTACAGAATTGGTTTGAGGCGGCACGACTTTATTGGCAGATACGCTCATCTGCTCATCCTCCCTTATGAACATTGGGCAGTACTCTCTTGTCTTCGGAATCGCTTCCAAAGGATAATCGAATGATTGTACTGCGCTTCGCTTGGACCTATCCGGGTGAGTTCCTTCCAATCACCCTTGGAGCCGAACCTTGTTATTTTCGGAATTCAAATTCAAACGCATATTTTGGCGAAATAGGTGAGCAATTTTCATCTGAATTTCGCAATGCATGCGTTAACGCATACATTAATGCGTATGGACATGGCGTACGCAAGTGGCGGTGCGCGAATTCTGCTCAATGCAACGTTGAACTTTACTTATCGGCCAGCACTCTGCTTACTCCAAATGAGCGTGGATCGCCCAAGGCTCGAATCTCGGATCGAAGCCTGCCATCAAGCCATCGCGTGAACCTTTTCCGCTCGGCCCCACAATTCAGATTCAGCAGCCGCCTTGTACCTCTTCAATCCGTCTGCGTCGTTGTAGCCCACACTGCAACCGCAAATTTCCCTGATCTTGCGCTCGTTTGGTGATCTTGATGGTCTCAAGCCCGACCAGCAGGTTGACTCCGCCCCAAATCGGATTAATGTATACGTTACCGGATGCGAAGACGTACGCATTCGCGGTTTACTCGTTGGGAGGAGTCCAATGAACGTAGAAATTCGCAAGCCAATTCGTAGCCTGATGGCGGTCGCCGCCCTCGCTCTCAGCGCATCATATGCGCCCAGCGCGTTCGCGATCGACATCGACCAGCAGATCAAGGATATCGAGAGCCATCCGGCCAAGGGACCGAACGGCGAAGCGGCTACGCTCGCCAGCGATCTCAAGCTGTCGCCAGACGAGATCGAGAAGATCAAGGCCAAGCACGCCAAGGCTGCCATCGTGATGCACTACACGGCATCCGACTGGGCAAAGGCCCAGATGGCAGGACAAAAGAAGGCTCTTGAAGAGCTTGGCATTGAAATCGTAGCCACGACGGACGCAGGCTACCGCGCCGAACAGCAGGTTTCCGACATTGAGAGTGTCATGGCCCTCAAGCCGGACGTTATGATCACCGTCCCTGCCGAGCAGTCTGCCACGGCAGCAGCCTACAAGAAGGCTGCGGCTGCTGGGATTAAGATCGTCTTCCTCGACCAGACAGGCGCCGGAATGGTTGCCGGGAAGGACTACGTCAGCCTGGTTTCCTCGGACAACCGCGGCATGGGCAAGGTCGCCGCGCTACTTATGGCCAAGGCTCTCAATGGCAAGGGGGATATCGGCCTGATTCCGCACGCTTCTGACCTCTTCGCCACGAAGGAGCGCCTCGTGGGCTTCAGGGAAGCAATCAAGGATTACCCAGATATCAAGGTCGTGCAGGAAACGGGCGTCGGCGGTCCGGACTTCTCCAGTGAATCTGAGCGCGTAGCCTCCGCCATGCTGACCGCACATCCGAACCTCAACGGCATCTGGGCTGTATGGGACGTTCCGACCGAAGGCGTGCTCTCGGCAGCGCGTGCGGCAGGCGCCGCCAAGGATCTCGTGATCACGACGTGCGATCTGGGCGTGAATATCTCGCTCGACATGGCCAAGAAGGGCTATGTGAAAGGGACGGGCTCCCAGCGTCCGTTCGGCGCAGGTTATGCCGAGGGCATCCTTGCGGGATATGCTCTCCTTGGAAAGGACGCACCTCCTTACGTCGTGCTCCCTGCGCTTGCGGTTACCCGCGACAACCTGATCGAGGCATGGCCGCAGTCGAACGGCGACCAAGCTCCGAAGATCCTCACCGACGCAATGAACTAAAGGCGCGCGGGAGCGACTCCGGTCGCTCCCCATCCCCCGGCGGCGGACAACGACCATGAAACCTCAATCAATCACCGAAAGCGTCGCGGCCGTAAGGATGAGCGACGTCCGGAAATCGTTTGGCGGCGTGCACGCATTGCGCGGTGTCAGCCTGACGATCCAGCCTGGAACCATCCATGCGCTGGTCGGGGAAAACGGCGCGGGCAAGTCTACCCTGCTTAAGATCCTGCAGGGTATCGTCACACCGACAGAGGGATCCATCGAGGTCTTCGGCGAGCACATGTCGTCGAACTCTCCGGAGAACTCCCGCAGGCTCGGGATCGAGATGATCTTCCAGGACCTTAGCCTGATCCCCACGCTGTCGGTCGCCCAGAACATTTTCCTGAACCGCGAGCCCCGCCGCCTGTCGATCTTGGTCGACGAGCGCCGGGAAATCGCACAGGCAGCAGAAATCATCGGGCAGCTCAATCTGAGGGTCGATCCCCGGACAGCTGTTTCCGAACTCAGCCCTGGCCAGGCCCAGCTCACCGAGATCGCGAAGGCCATCCACCAGAAGGCCAGGATTCTAATCCTCGACGAACCGACCTCGTCGCTGAGCGCACAGGAAGCCGACACTTTGTTCGGCATGTTGAGGAAGCTCACCGCCGCGGGAACAGCCGTAATCTACGTTTCGCACCGCATGACCGAGATCATGACCATCGCGGACGAGATCACGATACTGCGTGACGGTCAGAACGTGACTTCCGGAAGGACTTCAGAGTTCACGCTTGACTCGATCGTGCAGCACATGGTCGGCAAGCGTGTTACGGGCTTCCAGTACCAGGCGCGCTCCATTGACCGCAGCGGTAATCCCGCGTTGACCGTGCGTAGCCTTTCCGGGCCCTCGGGAAAGCCCAGCGACGTCAGCTTCGACGTTCACAAGGGCGAGATCGTAGGGATCGCGGGCCTCATGGGCGCAGGCCGGAGCGAACTCGCCCGCCTCCTCTTCGGTGTCGACAAGAAGACTGCGGGAACCGTGGAGCTCAGCGGGAGGGCCGTGGAATTCAAGTCACCTTCGGACGCGATCAATGCTGGCATAGTGCTGGTTCCCGAGAGCCGCCACGACGAAGGTCTCGTCGTCGAGCACAGCGTCGGCGAAAATCTCGGCCTGCCGCAGATAGACCAGCTCGTCCGCGGCCCCTTCATCGACCGTCGGCGGGAAGGTTCGTTGACGTCCGATCTCATCAAGCAACTTAGGATCAAGACGCCCTCTGCGGAAAACAAGGTGAGGAACCTTTCCGGCGGAAACCAACAGAAGATCGTCATTGCGAAGTGGCTGGCTACCAACCCTTCGGTCGTCATCCTCGACGAACCGACAGCGGGCGTCGACATCGGCTCCAAGTCCGAAATCGTCGAACTGATCCGCAGCGTCGCATCGTCCGGCAAGTCTGTCATCGTCATCTCGTCCGAGCCAGCCGAGTTGCTGGCAACTAGTGACCGAATCCTCGTCATGAACAACGGACGGCTCGCGCGCGAGATCGAACGCGACGAAATCGAAAGCTGGGCCACCAGTGCCGGCGATGAAACGCAATCTCCGCTGATCCGCACCGAACTCGGTCTGCAGGTCGCGATTCAGAAGGCAACCCAAAATGTCCACTGAGGTCAAAGTCTTGAAGCCAGCGGCTGACTCACAATCTCTCCGCAGACCCTGGCACAGCAACTGGCGCGATTACGTCGTCTATATCGGCTTCGTCGTCATTTTCATCGTGTTTGCGATCCTGCTGCAGGACCGCGGTTTCCTTTCTTCGAATAACCTGCTGAACATCCTTCGGCAGACGGCGATCGTCGCGATCGTATCCATGGCGATGTCCTTCGTCCTCTCCGCAGGCGAAATAGATCTCTCCGTCGGCGCGATCGCTGGACTGTCATCCGTGATCGCTGGCCTGGTGCTGACGCATTATGGCCTTGTCCCTGGCATTCTGGCGGGTTTGGCGCTCGGTTTGCTGGTCGGCGCGATCAACGGCGGCCTCACAGCTTACCTCAACATTCCGTCGTTCCTAGTGACGCTCGGCATGATGGGGATCGCGCGCGGCGTCGGGATGTGGGTGAGCGGCACCTCCCCTGTTCCGATCATCGATGACACGTTCATCTTCATCTTCGGCTCCGGCAACATCGGTCCCGTTCCCGTGCTCGTCCTATGGGTCGCCGTTCTCGGCACCCTCGCCCATATCGCGCTGCGCAAGACTCCATTCGGCCGCAAGGTGATGTCCGCAGGCGGCAACCCGATCGCAGCCCGCTACAGTGGCGTTGATGTCCGAAAGATCAAGTTCCAGGTGCTGCTGCTTACCGGAACAGCCGCTGCGATCGCGGGCATGCTCTATGCCGGGCGCCTGCAGTCGGGACGCTTCCAGCTTGGCGAGGGCGACGAGCTGTCCGTCATTGCAGCCGTGGTGCTTGGTGGAACCAGCCTCTTCGGAGGACGCGGAACCGTGATCGGTTCCATCGTCGGCGCCCTGCTCATCGGTGTCATCAACAACGGGCTGATCCTTGGCGGTCTCGACTTCAGCCAGCAGCTGATCGCACGCGGGATGCTCATCATCCTCGCCGTCGCGGTCGGCCGCAGCCGCTAACCATAACAGATATTCAGGAGGAATATTTCAATGCGAGTAATAGTGACAGGCGGAAGCGGCAAACTTGGCCGGGCCACGATCAAGGATCTTCTCGAGAACGGCCACGACGTCGTCAACGCCGATACAGTCGAGCCGCGATCGAACACGTGCCCGTTCATCAAGGTCGACTTCGAGGACATGCGGGCGACCATGGAGGCCATCGCTGGCTACGATTGGAATCACGACCGGAGGACCGATGCCGTAGTGCATCTGGCCGCCGTCCCGATGCCGGGCCGTGTTCCCCCGGCCGAGGTCTTCCGGGTGAATACGATCTCGACCTTCAACGTGTTCGAATCCTGCAGGCTGCTCGGCATCAAGAACATTGTCTGGGCATCAAGCGAGACGCTGCTCGGCATCCCTTACGCGATCAAGCCGGACTACTTCCCTGCCGACGAGGAGTATGAATCCCGCCCCGAAACGTCCTACTCGCTCTCCAAGCACCTCGGCGAGGAGATGGCCAAGCAGTATTGCCGCTGGGACAAGGATTTCAAGATCGTCTGCCTCCGCTTCTCTAACGTTATGGACGAGAGCGAATATGCGGGCTTCCCGGACTTCGAGAAGGACCCAGGCAGCCGTCGCTTTAACCTGTGGACCTACATCGATGCCCGCGACGGTGCGCAGGCCATCAGGCTCTCGCTTGAATGGCAGGGTACGGGTGCTGAAGTCTTCATCATCGCTAACGACGATAGCGTGATGAGCACGTCAAACGAAGAGCTCGTGGCGAAATGGTATCCGGGCGTTCCGTTCAAGCGTCCGGCCCACGGGACCGAAACCTTGCTTTCGATCGAGAAAGCTAGGTCCGTTCTCGGATATAAGCCTGAGCACAGTTGGCGCAGATATGCCGAAGGCTAAACAAACCAGCCAGACCAGGAGGAATCACATGGCGTCGACCAGTCAATCCGAAACGGCCGAGATCAGGGAGGAATCCTTTGCGAAAACTATGACCGCGACGGCTCACCTCAAGCTTCGGCAGCTTATCTTGAACAACAAATGGCCGCCTGGCTTCCAGGCAACCGAGCAGGAGGTCGCTTCTCAGCTCGGCATGAGTCGCACCCCTGTCCGCGAGGCGCTCATGCGCCTGCAGCAGGACGGTCTCGTTTCTGTGATCCCCCGCCACGGCATGCGTGTTCTTCCCGTGTCGACGGCGGATATGAAGGAGATCTACGAGATCCTCACGTCCCTCGAAAGTACGGCGGCCGAACTAGCCGCCGGGCGCGGCCTTACCGAGGAGCAGCTTCATGGTCTGGAAAGGGCGACCGCCGACATGGATCACGCATTGTCGGAAGACGATCTGGAAGGCTGGGCGCAGGCCGATGCGCGGTTCCACGAACAGCTCTTGGAGCTGGGCGGAAACCAGATGCTGAAGTCGGTGGTGCTCAACTTCATCGACCGTGCACATCGCGTTCGGATGCTGACTTTGAAGATGCGTCCGAAGCCCGTGAATTCCACGCGCGAACACGCCGCTCTGGTGGAGGCAATTCGCGCAGGAGACCGCGAGAAGGCCAGAAACATTCACAGGGCGCACCGCGAGCGTGCGGGCACGGAACTGCTCGCTCTCCTCGAACGCCTCGGGCTCAATCATCTTTAGAATAGGCTGAATAATGTCATCCCTGAAAAACTCGTTCAAGATCGCAGTCCTTCCTGGAGACGGTATCGGCCGCGAGGTCATGCCCGCTTGCCTCGAAGTCATCGACGCTGCCGTCAAGGTGGCTGGCGCACCACCCATGTCCTTCGAAACCCATCAGGCAGGCGCACAATTCTACGCCGAGTCCGGGGAAGCCCTGCCCGCGAGCGCTCTTGAAGCATGCCGCAAGGCCGATGCGATCCTTTTCGGCGCCATGGGCTGGCCAGACATCCGCTTCCCTGATGGCACGGAGATTATTCCCCAGCTCGACCTGCGCATGGAGTTCGGCCTTTTCGCAGGGGTACGCCCCATCCGCTGGTTTCCGGGACTACCAAAGGTGCTGTCAGATCCGCGTGCAGAAGGGATCGATTTCGTCCTTATCCGCGAACAGACCGAAGGCCTGTTCTACGCCCGAGGCCGTGGAGAGATCCGGGACGACCAGGAAGCTTACGACACGATGCAGATCACCCGCGCGGGTACCGAGCGGGTCACCGAATTCGCCTTCCAGATCGCAGCGCAGCGCAAGCGCCGTGGGAGGCCCGGTGTTGTTACCTGCGTGGACAAGGCCAACGTCTTCAGCTCGATGGCCTTCTTCAGGAAGATTTTCGACGAAGTGGCAGAGAAGCATCCGGACGTCCAGAAGGACTACGCCTACGTCGATGCGCTTGCGCTCAATATGGTGAAGAAGCCTTGGGCCCTAGACGTTCTCGTGACTGAGAACATGTTCGGTGACATTCTGTCCGACCTCGCAGCCGGACTGATCGGCGGCATGGGAATGGCCGCCTCCGCCGACATCGGCGAGCACTACGGACTGTTCCAGCCCGCTCACGGAACGGCGCCTGACATCGCCGGGAAAGGCGTCGCCAACCCCAGCGCCATGATCCTGTCGGGAGCAATGATGCTCGACTGGCTGGCGGTGAAGCATCGCGAGCCGAAACTTGCTGATGCCGCGCGTCTTATCGAGGCTGCGGTCGAGCACACCCTCTCCACGAAGACCGCGGTTCCGATGGAATACGGCGGCGGAGCCAACTGCGCGGACATGACCCGCAGCGTCATCGGCGCGCTCGGCGCTGTCCGGAAGGAAGTCGCATGAGCGCGGCCGCTTGCACGGGATACGTCGTCGTCGTCGAATTCATCGTCCAGAGAGAGTTCGCAGAGCGCTTCCACGTGGCGATAATCGAGAACGCCGCCAAATCGCTGCGTGACGAACAGAATTGCCAAGTGTTCGACGTCTGCCGCGATCCAAAGCGACCGGAGCGCATCTACCTCTATGAAGTTTACGGCTCAAAGGCTGATTTCGACTTCCACCTGAAGACGCCGCACTTTCTCAGCTTTGATGGGACCGTTCGCGACTGGGTCGCCGAAAAGCACGTCGAGACGTTCGAACGGGTGTCGGCAGGAAAGAAGGAACAATTGTGATGTCCGGTATCAAGGCGATTGTCTTTGACACTTTCGGCACGGTCGTCGACTGGCACGGCTCAATCATTCGCGATCTTACGGCATGGGGAAACGCCCAGGATATGAACGTCGATTGGGCCGATCTCGTCGACCGCTGGCGTGATCGCTACAATCCGCAGAAGGCGCGCGTGCGAAGCGGCGAGCTGCCGTGGACGAACCTCGACGAACTGCATTTCGACGCACTTAAGGCGGTTTTCGACGAGATGGCACTTCCCGAGTTTGATCACGACCGAATGATGCATATCAACAGGGTCTGGCATCGTCTGGAAGGCTGGCCGGACGCCTCGCGCGGCCTGCACAGGCTGAAGACAAAGTTCATTATTGGCCCCCTGTCGAACGCCAATGTCGCCATCCTGGTCAACATGGCGAAGCACGCAGACCTTCCTTGGGACAACGTGTTCTCCTGCGAGTTATTCCAACACTACAAGCCCGATCCCGAGACCTATCTCGGTGTCTGCAAGCTCCTCTATCTGGAGCCGGACGCCGTCATGATGTGCGCCGCGCACAACTACGACCTGGCCGCCGCGCGCAGCCTGGGTCTCCGAACCGCATTCATCGCAAGACCCACCGAATACGGCAAGGGTCAGACAACCGACCTGACGGCCGAGCAGGACTGGGACTACGTCGCCGACGATCTCGAAGACCTTGCTCGACAGCTCGGATGCTAGAAGAGAGAAAGACAATGCAGACATACAAGATGTTCATCGACGGCCGCTGGGAGGACGCTGCCAGCGGCGAGACCTTCGAGACGAAGAACCCCTTCAACGGCAAGGTCTGGGCAGCGATCCCGAAGGGCGGCAAGGAAGACGCCGAACGCGCGATCGAGGCTGCGTACCGGGCCTTCACCAGCGGCTCATGGCCGACGCTCACCGCCAGCGCACGCGGTCATCTTCTTCGACGCCTTGGTGACCTCATTGCAGAGAACGCCGAGCATCTCGCTCGGACCGAGGTCACTGATAACGGCAAGCTCATCAACGAGATGCTGTTCCAACTCAAGTACATTCCTCAGTGGTACTACTATTTCGGGGGTCTCGCCGACAAAATCGAAGGCGCGGTCATCCCAATCGACAAGCCGGAGACTTTCAACTTCACTCGGAACGAACCGCTCGGCGTGTGCGTGGGCATCACGCCATGGAACTCCCCCCTTCTGCTGCTTGCCTACAAGCTGGCGCCGGCGCTCGCTGCCGGGAACACTTTTGTCGCAAAGCCGTCCGAGTTCACGTCCGCCTCCACATTGGAATTCGCCAAGCTTGTCGAACAGGCAGGCTTTCCAGCGGGCGTCTTCAACGTCGTCACTGGTTTCGGTGCGGATGTCGGCGGGACGCTGACCACGCACAAGCACGTCGCCAAGATCGCCTTTACGGGCAGCGAAGCGACCGGTCGCAAGATCGGCGAGCTAGCTGCCCGCAACTTCAAGAAGGTCACCCTCGAGCTCGGCGGCAAGAGCCCCAACATCGTCTTCGACGACGCCGAGATCGACAACGCGGTGAACGGGGTCATTTCAGGCATCTTTGCAGCGACTGGCCAGACCTGCATCGCGGGTTCGCGGCTTCTCGTCCAGCGCAGCATCCACGACCAGTTCCTGGAGAAGATCGTCAATCTCGCCAAGACGGCGCGCATGGGTGACCCGCTGTTGACGAACACGCAGGTCGGCCCTGTGACGACGCCGCCGCAGCTCGAGAAGATCCTCGGATACATCGATATCGCTAAGAACGAAGGCGCGGAATGCGTTCTCGGTGGCGGCAGACCGAGCAATCCCGAACTTTCCAACGGATGGTTCGTCGAGCCAACCATCTTCTCGGGCGTCCGCAACGACATGCGGATCGCGCAAGAAGAAGTCTTCGGTCCCGTGCTTTCGGTAATCCCGTTCGACACCGATGAGGAAGCGGTGCATATCGCCAACGACACGAACTACGGCCTTGCCGCCGGGTTCTGGACGCAGGACATGCGCCGCATCCTCAAGGTCTCGGCAGCCATCCAGGCGGGCACCGTCTGGGTGAACACTTACCGCGTCATCAGCTACATGTCGCCGCTCGGCGGTTACAAGCACTCCGGCATCGGACGCGAGAACGGCATGGCCTCGATCCAGCAGTACATGCAGACGAAGAGCGTGATGATCTCGACGGCCGAGGACGTTGCCAACCCCTTCATCATGAGGTGATCCATGGCAATCTCCGGAAAGCTGGTCGTCGGCTGCGTGGCAGACGACTTCACGGGAGCGACGGACGTCGCCAATATCTTCGCACGGGGCGGGCTGAAAGCCACAGTCGTCATTGGCGTTCCCGATGATGACCGGGAAATCGACGCCGACGCCATCGTCGTCGCGCTGAAGACGAGGACGATCGCCAAAAAAGCGGCGGTCGAGGAATCGCTGACGGCTCTCCGGTGGGTTCGACGTCGAGGAGCGGAGAAATTCTTCTTCAAATACTGCTCGACCTTCGATTCCACGGCCGAAGGTAACATCGGGCCGGTTACGGATGCCATGTTGGCGGAGATTGGGGAAACCTTCAC
Source organism: Rhizobium sp. L9 (assembly GCF_002531885.1). Classification (NCBI taxonomy): domain Bacteria; kingdom Pseudomonadati; phylum Pseudomonadota; class Alphaproteobacteria; order Hyphomicrobiales; family Rhizobiaceae; genus Rhizobium; species Rhizobium sp. L9. Next base: position 78,726 of record NZ_NWSZ01000026.1, read on the forward strand.
CATCGCGTGTCCGGCGTTTCCGGCGAACGCTCGGACGATCTATAAGGGCAACCTGTTCGTCGGCGACGTGCCGCTAAACGAGTCGGGAATGCGCAACCATCCGCTGACACCGATGACGGATGCAAACCTGCTACGGGTTCTAGGCCCGCAGTCCAAGGCCGAGATCTGCGGCTGCTACTATGACACCGTAAAGCACGGGGCATCCGCGATCGGCGAATGGCTTGCGACAGCGGACAAGGGTGCGTCCCAGATCGCTGTCGTCGACGCGATAACCGATGGGGATCTCATCGAGATCGCGAAAGGGTTCAAGGATCTCAAGCTGTTCACCGGAGCGTCCGGTCTTGCCTACGGGCTGACTCATTATCTCGTTCGTGACCAGGCCAGCCCGGAAGTCCCTCTCTCTCTCGGTAGGGAGGGACATCGCGCGGTTATTTCCGGGAGTTGCTCCGTCGCCACCAACGATCAGGTTGCGGCAATGCTGGCCGATCACGAGGGTTTCCGGATCGACGTTGCAAGGCTCGCTGAAGGAAGAGATGTCGTCCGAGAGGCTATCGAGTGGTCGTCCGGACGGCTCGGCAAGAAGCCGCTGCTCATCTACGCCACCGCCCAGCCCGACGAGGTGAAGGCCAACCAGCGCAGGATGGGTGTCTCGGCATCCGGCGACCTTGTAGAGAAGGCCCTGTCTGAGATCGCGCGCAAGCTAGTAGAGAACGGAGTGAACGAACTGATCGTGGCCGGAGGAGAGACGTCCGGTGCCGTCGTGAAGTCGCTCGGCGTTGACCAGCTCGCGATCGGCAACGAAATCGCTCCCGGCGTGCCGTGGGTCGGAGCGATGAGCAATGGTCGCCCCCTCTCGCTTGCGTTGAAGTCCGGCAACTTCGGTGGCCGGCGTTTCTTCATCGATGCATGGGATCGTCTCTGATGACCGCGACGATATCCGAGGAAACAAAGGTTCGAGACGAGATCGTCGACGTGGGCAAGTCGCTTTTCGACCGGGGCCTGACAGCCGGCTCGACAGGAAACATAAGCGTCCGGCTTTCGGATGGTCGCATGCTAATGACACCGACAAACGCGTCGCTCGGCGGGCTCGATCCGGCAAGGCTCTCCTGCTTCTCGGCCCACGGCGTGCACGAGAGCGGAGACAATCCGACCAAGGAGGCTTTCCTTCATCAGTGCATGTACTGCGGCAAGGATGGTCGGCGCGCGGTCGTGCATCTGCACTCGACCTATTCGGTGGCCGTCAGCATTCTCAGACACGTTAACGAGCGGGACGTAATGCCGCCATTGACAGCCTATTACGTCATGCGCGTCGGCTTCCTGCCGCTTGTGCCGTATTTTCCTCCCGGAGACGAAGCCCTGGCCGCGTCGGTAGGAGCCGCCGCGGCAGATCATCATGCCGTGCTGATGGCTAACCATGGTCCGGTCGTCGCGGGGAAGACTCTCAAGGATGCCCAGTACGCAACGGAAGAACTGGAGGAAACTGCAAAGCTCTTCATGTTGCTGCAGAATCATGAAATCCGACCGCTCACACAGGAGCAGAGGAGCACTCTGATCGACCAGTCAAAGTGACGGGCCTAGGCGGAGCAAAACACATATATAATCGTGAGGAGAACGCATGATGGAACGCGCCGACAATGCGACGATATCGCGCGTCGAAAGAGTGGGCGAGGACACAGAGGACGCCCTCTACAGAAAGGTAACGCTGCGGCTGCTGCCAATCCTTCTTGCCTGCTACACGATTTCGTACCTGGACCGCATCAACATCAGCTTCGCCAAGATCCCCATGAATGCTGAGCTAAACTTTAGTGAGGCAGTTTACGGGCTCGGAGCTGGGCTGTTCTTCATCGGCTACGCACTTGCCGAAGTCCCGAGCAACTTGATGCTTCACCGCTTTGGAGCGAGACGGTGGCTGGCGCGAATCCTGTTTACCTGGGGCTGCATCTCCATGGCGATGCTGTTCGTGTACTCGGAACTCTCCTTCTACTTTCTTCGAATCATGCTTGGTATTGGCGAAGCCGGGCTCTTTCCGGGTGTAATCTTCTATCTGCTCAATTGGTATCCGGCCCATCGCCGCGCACGCATCACGTCGCTGCTCTATCTCGCAGCGCCCTTCGCTGGCGTGTTAGGCGCTCCGGTGTCGGCATTCATCATCGCTGGAACACATGGCGCGCTAGGTATGTCAGGCTGGCAATGGATGTTCCTACTCGAAGGACTTCCGGCGGTATTGATGGCGCTCGTCGTCTTCAAATGGCTGACCAACAGCATCGAGGAAGCTTCGTGGCTTTCGCCTTCCGAGAAGAAGACGCTGCATGGCAATCTCAATACCGAAGACCTTCGCAAGCATGACATCGACTTCAGGGCTATCTTCTCCGACAAAGGCGTGCTGCTGCTCGCGGGCATCCTGTTCGGGATCGTTCTCTCCCAGACAGGCGTCTTCTTCTACATGCCGTCACTCATCCGAAATGCGGGCGTGACCGACACTATCGAGCTGGGGATATTATCGGCGGTCCCATACGGGGCGGCGGTCGTCGTTATGCTGCTCGTCAACCGTCATTCGGACAATGTCGGCGAGCGCCGCTGGCACCTGTTTGCTAGCTGTATGCTTGGCATCTCGGGCTTCATCGTCAGCACGGTCTTCAAGGCGAACATAGTGCTAGTCGTCCTTGGCATGAGCATGGCGATCAGCGGCGTCATGGCATCGCTTCCTGTCTTCTGGACGCTTCCGACTGCGGTGCTGAAGGGCAAGGCTGCGGCTACGGGTATCGCGTTCGTTAACAGCATCGGCCTCACCGCCGGTTTCGTCGCACCCTTCATCATCGGTTACCTGACGACCATGACGGGAAGCCCGGACACCGGCATCTATCTCGTCGCAGCCGTCTGGACCGTTACTGCGCTGATCGCTCTGATGTACGTGAAGCCCAAAATTGTCTGATCGAATGGCGGGCAACAGCGTCCGGCCGCTCAAAAAGGAGACTTTGAGATGCCCGATTTCAAGGACGTAAAGCTTCTCGGTTTCGACGTGTTCGGCACCGTTGTCGACTGGCGAGGCAGTGTCGCTCGTCACGTCGAGAAGTTCTTTTCCTCGCAAGGCATCGCTATTGATCCGTATAAATTCGCCACCGACTGGCGCTCTCTCTATCAGCCGGCAATGGAAAGAGTTCGTACGGGTGAGCGCTCCTGGGTACCCCTTGACGTCTTGAACCTGGAAAATCTGAAAGTGACTTTGGCTTACAGCGGCGTCGATGCTACACGGTTTACTGCGCAAAGCCTCGATAATCTTAACAAGGCCTGGGAAAGGCTCGACCCGTGGCCGGACTCGGTCGCCGCGATCGATCGCCTTAAGCGGAGATTCGCCGTCGGTCCGATCTCTAACGGACACGTGGCGGGTATGCTGTGGCTCTCCAAGTATGCCTCCTTGCGTTGGGACGTCATTCTGGGCGCCGAAATGGCGAAGAACTACAAACCACGTCCCGAGGTCTATTTCAGGTCGGCGGAGAGCGCCGGCCTGTCGGTCGAGGAGACCGCGATGGTCGCCGCCCACAATGACGATCTTGAGGCTGCGCGAGGGTGCGGAATGAAGACCTTTTTCGTCCTTAGGTCGACCGAACATGGGCCGGATCAGACCACTGATCTGGTGGCCGACGACGAGTGCGACATAGCTGTCAAGGATCTGGCAGAGCTCGCCGACGTTCTCGGATGCTAACGGAAAAGGCGCTGAAGTTGAGACATTTTTGCATCGACGCCTAGAAGCTACGAAGGGAGATTATCTCATGAAAATTCTGGTAACTGGAAGCAGTGGAAGAGTTGGACGGGCTGCGATTGAGCGCCTTCTTGAAGAGGGGCATCAGGTTATCGGGATTGATGCGGCACCATCCTCCGACACCAGATGGCCCTCCGCTAAGGTTGACATGCGGGATTACGGCCAGGTTCTGGATGCGGTCGTTGACCTCGAACCGAAAATTGATGCGATTGTTCATCTTGCTGCGATTGTGGGCGCGAAAGTCGCTCCGAGCACGCACATATTTCACACAAATACCGCCATCAGTTACAATGTTTTCCAGGCGGCAAAGATCGCAGGCGTCAAAAACATTGTTTTTGCAAGCAGCGAGACCCTGCTTGGCATCCCGTTTACCGAGCCACCTCCCTATTTCCCGGTCGACGATAGCGTCACCTCAAAGCCGGAAAGTAGTTACGCTCTGTCCAAACTTGTGGACGAAGCCGTCGCAGCCGAGTTTTGCCGTTGGGATCCTTCTCTCAAGATGATTGGTCTGCGGTTTTCCTGGGTAAAGGAACCCCACCAATACAATGAGTTCAAGGCTACCGAACAGAATCCAGAACTTCAGAAATGGAACCTGTGGTCTTACGTCGACAGCCGCGACTGTGCCCAAGCTATTTCGCTTGCGTTGAACTCAGACCTCAGCGGGTTCCATCATTTTGTGATCGCAGCAGATGATACCGTAATGGCGCAGCCAACACATGCGCTTATGGCCACCTACTATCCCGATGTTCGGATCCAAGGACAGATTGACGAGCATGGCAGCCTCGTTTCAAGCCGGTTAGCCCGAGACGTTCTCGGATATTGTCCGAAATATAGCTGGCGCGACAATCGTGCGGACGTTTCTTAGAGGGTAGACGTTCAGCGGCTCTTCACGGAGCACTTACCGGGCCGGTGGATTCTTTGCGCCAGCGGGGCTGTCAAGTTGATTGCGTACGGTTCATATAGGTTCGCCGGTTCGGGTGTTGATGGGAATGGGGAAAATAGACGTGACTTTTAATTGCGCAGAAGAACCAGTTTCGGTGACCACACCAGCTTCCACGCTCCATGTCTCCAGTCCACCTCCTTTTAAGCTGGAGACAGCCGACTTCAACTCCGAGCTTCACGCGCGGCCGTCGATCTATTTCACCGGTCCGGCGATCGTCGAGCACATTGCTTTCATGCCCTTGGATGGGGCGATCAAGGAGTTCCACGATAGCCTGAAAGTCGATGACGAGATTTCAGTCAGGGTCGAACGGCATACTGAATTCGTCACGGTCACACGCCTGCGGAAATTGCATTCGGAGCCCGGGCGTTGGCCGGAATCGGATCTCACCGAGGATGATTTTGCGCGGCTGGCAGGTTTGTATGCTCCTCGTCTTGTTTGCCACGTCAGTATCCTTGTCCTGGGAGATCCTCCTGAGGAATTGGGACCGGTTCTGAAATCCTTCGATTTCGGCGATACCGCGGCGTCTTCGATTGGTGGTGGGTCGGCGCAAGTCTGCTCCGATTTTCGGGTCAGACCTGACAATTCAAGCAGGATCATCCTGTTCAACAAGGACCTGAACGCGCATCGCCTGGGGCGCATGGTGCGTCGCATCTGCGAGGTAGAAACCTATAGAGCAATGGCACTGCTCGGATTGCCGGAGGCGCGACGCCTTGCCCCCCTTCTCGGCGCATATGATGCGGAGCTCGTTCAACTGACCAATCGCAACTTGAGTACTCCGGCACATCAGCACAAGGACCTGCTTAACGAGATCACGGTTCTTTCGTCGCATATCATCTCGGCCACTGCAGAAACCAGAAACAGGTTCGGAGCGACCGCTGCCTACGCCAAAATCGTTGAAGAGCGGATAGCCCTCCTACGGGAAACCCATGTCCCCGGCTTCCAACGTTTTGGTACCTTTGTCGAACGACGTTTCAAGCCTGCAGTTCGAACCTGCGAGGCGACCGCCCTGAGGCTCGAGCAGCTATCTCGAGCTACGATGCACCTGCTCGATCTGCTGCAGACCCGAATTCAGGTCGAAATCGAATTTCAAAACGCGACACAGATTCAAGCAGTGGCCGATCGGGCTGCGACGCAGGTCAAGATCCAGCGCGCGGTCGAAGGCTTTTCGATTATCGCGATCAGCTATTATCTGATGAGCTTGCTGAAGTTGATATATGAGACAGCAGATCACGCGGGGTTCCATTTCGATCCGGTGATCATGCTTATTGCCGTTCCTGTGGTTGTTGGAACTGTTGCGATCACTATCCTCCGAGTCAGGCATGCTCTGAAAGGAGAGAACTAGAGCTGGAGGCGGTGGAAAATCCCTCAGACTTTGCCAACCCGATCTGCCCGCTCGCAGAGCCAGCTTCCCGGCTTGAGGTTAATGGACAACCCTCCGCAGCTCACAGTTTAAGACCTTAAGCAAGTCGCCGGACTATGCCGGCAAGTTTTCGGGAAAAACCACGTTGAACGGCAAAGTCCGGTTTGGCGCGACCGCGCGTAAGCCTGTGATGGATGCAATCATCTCGTCAATGACGGCACGTGCGAATGCCTCGACCGGTAAACAAAGGACGCAGGTGATAATACCGTCGATGAGGGCGGATCGTGTCGCGCCGGTGAGATCGTTGCATACAACGACTGGTCGCTGCCCACTGCTGTGCGTTCGAATTGCCTCAATGATACCGTCCCGTCCCCCACCCGCATCGTAGATCGCGGCCAGATCGACGTGACGGTCAAGGAGGATTGTCGTGACTTCTCGAGCCACCTCTGGATCATCGAGATTGACAATAGTCTCAAGCAGCCGCGCTTCGTCTCCTATTTCGCGGAAAAAGGATCGAAATCCTATCTCACTGACTTCTTGGCCTCGGTATCTATGACTTCCCACGAGTGTGGCAATTTTACCTTTGGCAGGGGCCATCCTGGAGATGATGAAAGCGCCTGTGCGGCCGACCTTGCGGCTATCTAGACCGATATACCCGGTGACCCCGCTGGCGGAAATTCCTGATAACAAAGTGAAGACTGACTTCCTTTGGAGATTTAATTCATCGATGGCTTCGACGACAAGCGGATGTTCGATCGCTACGCACGCAACTGCGTCGGTCCTGGTCCCTACCTCTAGAATTTTCTTTCCCAGCGACCTGGCAGAAATCTCGTCCACGAAGACGATCTCAAGCTTGCCGCTGACCTCGAGTCTCGACGAAAACTCTCGACGGAGAGCAGTGGCAACGTTCTGATAAAACGGATCCGCCTGCTTCTGAAGCACGAATCCTAGGCGAACGTTTGCGATCCTCGCCGACACCCGGCGCCGTATGAGGGGCAGCGCGTGATAACCGAGCTGCTCTGCAGCCTCTTTGACGCGATCGACAGTTTCTTTTCTCACGGGTGCCCTGCCGTTCAGGACCCTGTCGACTGTCGCCAAGCCAACGCCTGCAACCTGTGCGACATCGGCCGCTGTCGGTCTTCGTTTTGCCGCCAATTCCCATCCTCTTTCTATGCAAGGCTTCTACCTCGCCGCTGACAGGATTCCCCAGTCCCGTGGACTTGGCAAGCCGTATTTATGATAAGTTTATCATCAAATACTAGGCGACAATGATAAGTTTGATAGAAATCATCATCGCAGCGTTGAGATCGGAGCATGCCTTGCAATATCCTTTGTTCGTCTGACAGGAGACGCGGTGGTGGCAAGAGCAAAGCGACAAAGAGATTACGATCTACTCGGAGAGAGCGGCAGGACGGCGATAGAAAACGGCCTTGCAGCGGCTGAGTGGTATCATACGGAAATTCCGCGCAAGGAGATGAAGGCGCTGATGCAGCGCTCCGATGCGCCGGCCATCCGTGACACGGTCATCTGGCTCGGCAGCATGGTGGTCTTTGCCGGGCTCGGCATCTATTTCTGGGGTTCGTGGATCGCGCTGCCCTTCTTCCTCGCTTATGGCGTGCTCTATGGCTCAGCCTCCGACAGCCGCTGGCACGAATGCGGCCATGGCACCGCCTTCAAGACGCGCTGGATGAACGATGCCGTCTACCAGATCGCCTGCTTCATGATCATGCGCAATCCTGTGACCTGGCGCTGGAGCCATACGCGCCATCACACCGATACAGTCATCGTCGGCCGCGATCCGGAGATCGCCGTCATGCGGCCGCCGGACCTCCTCCGGCTAATCCTCAATTTCGTCGGCATTCTCGACGTCTGGCATGCCGTCGTCGATATGCTGCGCAACGCTTTCGGCGTCATCAGCGCGGCGGAAAAGACCTTTATTCCGGAGATGGAGCAGCCGAAGGCTATCCGCTTCGCCCGTATCTGGCTGGCGATCTATCTGGCGACAATCGCCGTCGCGGTCGCCACCGCCACCGGGCCGAAGGTGTCGATATCCGCTGCGGCGTCTCGATCGAGAGATTGACTGCGGAAAGCGGGAAGGCCGTCGTCAAACTGTCGACTGGCGAGGTGGTAGCGGCCGATCTCGCCGTCGTCGGCATCGGCGCGCGACCGAATGTCGATATCGCCGAAAGGGCGGGGCTTACAATCGAAAACGGCATTGCCGTCGACACTTATCTGCGGACCTCCGCGCCTGATGCTTTTGCCGCCGGCGACTGCTGCTCATTTCCGCTGCCGATCTATGGTGGCCGGCGGGTAAGGCTGGAATCCTGGCGCAATGCCCAGGAGCAGGGCACGCTGGCCGCCGCCAACATGCTCGGCCTCGGCGAACCCGTTTCATCCGTGCCGTGGTTCTGGTCGGATCAATATGACATGACGCTGCAGATAGCGGGCCTCGCCGAAGGGGCGGCTCTGCATCTGCGCCGCGACCTCGGCCCGGACGCCTTCATTCTCTTCCACCTCGACGCCGATCGCCGGTTGATCGCCGCCAGCGGCATCGGACCGGGCAATGCCGTGGCGCGCGACATCAGGCTTGCGGAAATGTTGATCGAAGCTGGCGCCCGTCCAGACCCTGCTGCGCTGACATCAAGCAACATCAAGCTGAAATCCCTGTTGGCCGCCTGAGCCTCCCGATATTTTCAAAGGAATTGATGATGAAAAAACATAAACGTGCAACCGTTGCCGATCTGCTTGCGGAAAAGGGCAGGCGCCAGCTGACCATGCTGCGGGTCACCTCGCTCGAGGAGGCCGAAGCCGCCGAAAAGGCCGGGATCGACATCGTCTCAGTGCCGCCGTCGCTGCTCGGTCCGGTCTTCCGCGAGGTCGCCCCCACTCCCTTTGCCATCCCGGGTCTCGAATATGGCGACCACGTCTCGGCGGAAGATTATCTGCGCGCCGCCTTCGCGGCGCTGAAGGCCGGCGGCGATGCCGTCTATTGCGCCGCTAGCCTGCAGACGATCCGGCGCATGCGCGACGAGGGCATTCCGGTCTGCGGCCATCTCGGGCTGATCCCCTCGAAAGCGACCTGGACAGGCGGCTTCCGCGCCGTCGGCAAGACGGCGGCAAGTGCGGCCGAGATCTGGCGGCAGACCAAGGCGCTGGAAGAGGCCGGTGCTTTCGCCGCCGAAATCGAAGTCGTGCCTGGGGATGTCGCCGCGGCCATCAGCAGCAACACCTCGATGCTGATGATCTCGATGGGCGCGGGCAGCGGCTGCGACGCCCAATATCTCTTCGCCGACGACGTGCTCGGCGCCAACCGCGACCACTATCCGCGCCATGCCAAAGTCTATCGCAACTTCGCCGCCGAACATGATCGGCTGCAGCGCGAGCGCATCGCCGCCTTCAGCGAATTTGCCGAAGATGTGCGCTCTGGAGCCTATCCGGAAAAGCGCCACCTCGTCGGCATCGATACCGAGGAGATGGACACGTTCATCAAACTGATGGATCAAGCCTGAACGAGTCTTGTGAGCGGGGAAGAAGACGATGAAATCCTACTATCTCAGAGTATCTTGCCAATCAACGCGCGGCATCGTTGCCGCAATCTCAAGCTATCTTGCGGCTGCGGGCTGCAACATTTTGGATTCATCGCAGTTCGACGATCTCGACACGGGAAAATTCTTCACGCGCGTCTCGTTCATCTCCGAAGAAGGAGTGACGCAGGACCAGCTTGTCGAGGGTTTCAAACCGATCGCGGAAAAATTCGGCATGGCATCCGAAATCCACGACGCAAAGAGCCGGATGAAGGTTCTGTTGATGGTGTCGCGCTTTGGCCACTGCCTCAACGACCTTCTCTATCGCTGGCGCATCGGTGCCCTGCCGATCGATATTGTCGGGGTGGTATCTAACCATCTCGACTATCAGAAGATCGTCGTCAACCACGACATCCCCTTCCATCACATCCTAGTGACGAAGGAAAACAAGCCGCAGGCAGAGGAGCGAATCAGGGAACTGGTGCTGACGACCGGCACTGATCTGATCGTCCTTGCCCGCTACATGCAGATTCTTTCCGACCGGATGTGCCAGGAGATGTCAGGGCGGATCATAAACATCCACCACTCTTTTTTGCCCAGCTTCAAGGGTGCCAACCCTTACAAGCAGGCCTATGAGCGTGGCGTCAAGCTGATCGGGGCGACAGCGCACTATGTCACGACCGACCTGGATGAGGGCCCAATCATCGAGCAGGATACCGCCCGCATTACCCACGCCCAGAGTGCCGACGACTATGTCTCGATCGGTCGAGATGTCGAGAGTCAAGTACTGGCGCGTGCCGTTCATGCTCACATTCATCATCGGACGTTCATTAATGGAAACCGCACAGTAGTCTTCCCAGCAAGCCCAGGCTCCCACGCCTCTGAAAGGATGGGCTGACATAAAATTATCGATCGGAGACAGGGGAGTTGTGAACGCGGCCGTAGCAGATCTTGAAAAGGATGTAGGGACGAAGACAGAGTTGGCTATTACTTTCGTCCTGCAAGTCACGCTTGCGAGTTAATAAGGTGTGAGGAGACGCAATGGGGCTTCACCTTCGCGTCGAAGACCGGGCCGAACTGCTCCGTGTTGCGGCAGAATCCCGCCCAGGCGATCAGGGGCTCATCCACGACTGAGAACCATGCCCTTGTCTTCTTCCGCGGTTCGCCTTCAGGGTTCGCAAAATGAGTGAGCGGGATCGGGCAGCGGTAGCGCGGCTCGACTACGACATGTTCCCACATTGGGTTCGTCAGATCCGCGATCAGGCCGATGCGACCCGGTGGCTCGCCGCTCAAACGCATTACCTGTGTTTGGCGGGGAAAGCCCCAGGACAATGACCTGAGCACGTGGCGACCATCTTTTTCGATGACGACCAGACCCTGCGTGCCCTCGATCGTCTCAGTGGGGCGCTGATCTCAACCGGAACGTCGGTGTCAAAGTGCGCGGCAATCTCGTTGACCGTTCGAACCACTGCAAAAAGCCTCGACATGGGCTTGCCTCGCTGGTAACTGCCGACACATACCACAAGAACATAAAGAGAACAAATGATTTGCAATGCCGTCTGATTTTCGCCTAAAGAATCAGGCTACGGGCTGATCTGGCCCGAATGCGTATGAAGGAGCTTATCGCCAGCAGGACTCTCGAGATCGTTGCCGAGGCCAAAGTCAATACGCAAAGCACCGGCCGCTCGTGAATGTATATCTTTCAAACGGCCAGGAAGTTGGAAAGACCCTGCTAAAGGAAGGGTTTGCGCGACCATGGCTCCCGCAAGAACATGTGGATTGGTGCAGTTGATGGATGAAACTGTCCCAGTGGCCATTGTTTGTCCCCACCGACACCGAGTTGAAATGAGGAGCCCCGCGCACACGGGGAAAACTAGCCAGCTCGGGAACCTACGCTTGGCGAAGGCTTTGTTAGCGCGGAAGCAACGACGCATCCGCAAGAGTCAACCATACATTAAGTGCTTCGTGTGAGAGTGGATATGACGAAATAAAAACCTAGGTGGGAATCTGTGGACAGGTAGATTTCGACAGCGCAGCTTGCGAAATATCCGACACTTTGGGAAGGAGACACGCTAATGTGTCCCGCGAAGTAACCGATGAATGATTAGATCCAGAACATGACGACTGCCCAGCACATCGTTGCCTTGCTGAGAAGCCACATAGACGGGGATGAAACGCGCTTTCTCTCGGTGGCCACGCAGCTTGCTGCTCACGAGGCGCGCCAGGGCCACGGAAAAGTCGCTCAAGAGCTGCGAGAGCTGATCGATGCAGCGCGCGGGAAGACCGCGACGGTTGCACGTGTCGGCGCCGGTCCGGTGCCAATTGCGCAACCGAAAGGGGAATTGAGCAAACTTCTTGCCGCTCGGTTTTCGGACACCAGGCTTGCTGACATGGTTTTGTCCGATGAACTGCGCAACCGCATTGGAAGAGTGATTGCCGAGCAGCGCAATCAGGAAAGGTTGCTTGCGCATGGCCTAACGCCCCGTCGCAAACTGCTTCTCGTCGGTCCGCCCGGCTCTGGCAAAACCATGACGGCCGCCGCAATCGCACACGAGCTGAAACTACCGCTATTCACAGTGCTTTACGATGGCTTGATCGGCAAACTGATGGGAGAGACGGCTTCGAGACTGAGATTGGTTTTCGACGCCGTCGCTGCACAAAGAGGCGTTTATTTCTTTGACGAGTTCGACGCGATTGGATCGCAGCGCTCCGGTCAGAACGACGTCGGTGAAATCCGTCGCGTCCTCAACTCCTTCCTTCAGTTTATCGAAAACGATCATGGACACAGTCTGATAATCGCTGCGACCAACCATCCGGAACTTCTCGACAAGGCGATTTTCCGAAGGTTCGATGACGTAGTCACCTACGAATTGCCGGACGAGCGCATCACGCGAGGGATTCTCGAGACCCATTTGTCCCGCTTCAAGCCGAAGAAACTCAACTGGTCGTCCATACTGGACGCAGCAAAGGGCTTGAGCCAGGCGGAGATCGCAAGGGCGGCCGACGAGGCCGCGAAGATCGCAATCTTGAACGAATTGCCGACTGTCGAGACCTCTACGTTGCTCGGCGCTCTGTCGGAGCGGCATCATTCGATGCGTTAAGGCGGTCACGAGCCCATGGCCAGACCGCCTCGCAATAAATCGCACTTGTTCATAGATGGCGGAGGCCAGGGCGAGCCCTATACCTCTCCTCGTACCGTGATTTCCGGCCTGCCCCCTGCGCGAACGCGGGCACAACACGCAGCAAAACTCGCTCAGTCCTTGGCGACCGCAGTTCTGGACGCGCAGGCGTTTAAGGCCGGCCGGCAAGCCGGCGTTGCTGAAGGTGAAGAGGGATTTTACTTCCAGTTTGAGATACCCGCGACAGAACGGGGTGCAGTCGATGGCCTAGAAAATAAGCCTGCGGGCATAGAACTCGTCGCAGTCCCGCAAGCTGTTGAGGGTGAGGCCAATATCACCGCAACCGTGTTCGTTCCCGAGAGGTCGCTCGAATTCTACAGCAACAAGGTCATCGCCTATCGCGATGAAGAAACCAAAACCGGGCGCCCCAAGAACGAGAATTTGATTGCACGGCTGGAAGACGTTCGTCTCGCCATGGTTCGGTCACTCTTCACGGATGCGCCAGGCTTGTATCCGCAGCCCAACGTAACTGCCTGGTGGGAAGTGTGGATCAGAGATGGAAAGCTGACATCGTTCAGGACAGTTGCCGGCCGTTTGAACATTCCCCTCAAGGATTACGCGATCCGCTTTCCTGAACGCGATGTCGTGCTCGCCCGTGGTACGGAAGGTGATCTTGCCCGCCTCCTGGCCAATTCCGACGCCGTTGCCGAACTCCGACTTGCCAAGGACAGCCCATCGACTTTCCTCGATATGGGAGCAGCCGAACAGGTGGAATGGGCGGAGGATCTGGTAGATCGCCTGGTTGCGCCCGATGAACTCGCCCCCGCGGTGTGCCTGCTCGACAGCGGCGCCAACAGGCAACATCCCCTAATTTCGCCTGCGCTGCCTGCGGAACATCAATATGCTTATGATGACACCTGGGGGGTCGGCGACAGTAGTTTTTGGAATGGTCATGGGACATCGATGTCTGGCGTTGCCCTCTATGGCGATCTTCATCAAGCGCTGGCGCAGCAGGGCGACGTCGAATTGCCTTACTGGCTCGAAACGGTAAAAATCCTTCCCCCCAATGCTGGCAACGATCCGCTCCTTTATGGGGCGATCACGGAAAGGGCAGTGACCAAGCCCGAGGAAGGCGCACCGCACCGCAAGCGCGTATTTTGCCTGGCCGTGACCAGTGAGATCGGACTTGCGCGTGGCCGCCCGTCATCTTGGTCCGCTGCGGTCGATCAGCTGACCTATGGTGGTGGGGCTCTGCAAAGGCTTTTTGTCATCGCAGCCGGCAATCTTCGTGGCGATATCCTTGCCGCAGACTATCCTGACCGAAATGATCTGGAGGAAGCAGAAAGCCCGGCGCAGTCTTGGAACGCTTTAGTCGTAGGCGCCTACACCGACAAGATCAACATCATCGATCCAGCTTTTGGGCACTGGTCCGCCGTCGCTCCAGCAGGGGACCTGTCCCCCTCCAGCCGAACGTCTGGCATTTGGGATCGGCAATGGCCGATCAGACCTGATGTAGTCTTTGAGGGTGGAAACTTCGCGCACGATGGCGTGAATCCAAGCTCACACGTGGATGATCTGCAACTGCTGACGACTTACTATCGGCCGAATATCAGAATGTTCGACACATTTGGTGATACAAGCGCCGCTGCGGCGTTGGGCGCGAACCTGTGCGCAAACATCATCGCCGCTCGCCCAACCCTTTGGCCGGAGACAGTCAGAGGCCTCGCCATCCACTCGGCAGAATGGACGCCAGCAATGCAGGCGCATTTTGACGGGGCCGGCAACCAGGCCATGAAGATGGCAATGCTGCGCCGATATGGGTGGGGCGCCCCCGATCTTGCACGTGCACTTCGTAGCGCGGCCGACGACGCGACCTTGGTGGTCGAGGATGTTCTACTTCCCTTCAAGAAGGAGAACTCCACGATCAAGACGCGAAGTATGAACCTACACGCGCTCCCGTGGCCACGCGACGAACTTCTGGAGCTTGGGGCTGCGGATGTAGAGCTGCGCGTCACGCTGTCGTATTTCGTTGAGCCGAACCCGGGCGAGCGTGGATGGACACGCCGACACCGCTACTCCTCGCATTCGTTGCGGTTTGCGGTGAAGCGTTCGCTCGAGAGCCTGCAGCAATTTCGATTGCGGATAAACAGGGCGGCTGAGGCCGAGGAAGAGGGAGCCGTTGGCGCTGCGGCGGGCGGTGATGGCTGGTATTTGGGAACGACACGGGACCGTGGCTCGGTTCACTCGGATGTCTGGCGCGGAAGTGCGGCAGCACTTGCCGAGCGCGATGCAATCGGCGTGTTTCCCGTGAGCGGATGGTGGAAGGAAAAACCCGGCTTGCAACGATGGGATCGTGCGGCCCGATACGCGCTTATCGTTTCGATCAGAGCGCCAGGCTCGAATATCGACATTTACACGGCTATCGAGAACAAACTGCAGGTCGAGATTCCGGCCGCATAATCCAAATCGCAGGGTCGCTTGCGCGCAGGAAGGATTGCCCTTGCCCTTCGAACTGGTGGATTCCGGATGGTCGGACGAACTGGATGCCGGTATGCGGGAGAGACCCGAAACGGTGTTGATCGTGTGCCCGTTCATCAAGAGGCGGACCGTAGAGCGCCTGATTTTCGCGCATCGCCCCAATGATCTTCGTGTCATAACTCGCTTCGACCTCAACGCCTTCAACGCAGGCGTAAGCGATCTCGATGCTCTGGATCTTCTTGTCCAAAGCGGCGCGAAAATCCGCGGGGTCGTCGGCGTCCATTCCAAAATGTATATCTTCGGCGACAAGCGGGCGATCGTGACAAGCGCGAATCTCACTGAGGCCGCCATGTTTCAGAACAAGGAGTTCGGCTTCGTCGCTGATGACCCCTTTATCGCCGCCCAGTGCCAGAGTTATTTCGAACGCTTATGGGCCAGCACCAGGCACGATCTATCGCAAGCCGACATCGAGCAATGGCGCCAGATACTCGCCCCCTACCGTGTCGGGACGAGAGACAGTCTTTCTCTGCCCGACTTCGGAGAGACCGTAAATTCGACATCACCGTTCGTACTGGAGCCTCCGACCGATGCGCCGGTGCAGTCTTTCGTCAAATTCTTTGGAAGAGCGGACAACCGCGCGTCGCTATCTATGGGGATCGACGAGGAGGTTATTCGCTCCGGTTCGCATTGGGCTTGCACGTACCCGAGTGGGAAGCGGCCACGCCAGGTTCGAGACGGGGCGATTATGTTCATGGCTCGTATGGTACAGGCCCGGAGCGACTACATTATCTACGGCCGCGCCATTGGCAGGGAACACAGACCAATTCTGGATGACGCCACACCAGCCGACGTGTTGGCGAGAGCCTGGAAAGAGAATTGGCCTCACTACGTTCGCGTCCACGATCCGGTCTTTATCAACGGACCGCTCTCGGCAGGAGTGTCCATGGTCGACATGATGACCGAACTCGGCCCGGATTCATTTGCACCAACGCAACGCAATCTGAATTCCGGCAGCGGAGGCAATCTCAATCCGAGGCGCGCCATCATGAGAAAACCGCATATGGAGCTTACGCCACAGGCCTATAAGTGGATATTCGATCGGCTTGAGAAGTCGCTGATGCGTTATGGTGCGCTGGATCTCACCAATCCGCGTTTTGACCTTCCGGTAGAGCAAGAGAACGCCCGTGATGCGGTTGCGAAAACCGCACAGCTTTCAGTGCGGTCTCCAGAGGAGTAGAAAATGGATATTCCGCACGTCTCTCGTCAGCCACCCGAGATCGGTAGCCGGGTGAAAATCTACTTTGATCGCAAGTCAGGTGATCTCATCTTTGAGAGCACTGAGGGACAGCGTAGCAGGGATTTCATGGGCGTTTGCATCAGTGACGCAGTTTTCGACCCGGAGCCCTCCGCGAGGGGAAGCAACCGCTGTTTCGCGACGGGAGATTTTCTTGCTGTCCCAGGCTCACGCGAAAGTCGAGATATCGAGTCGGAAATCCGTGCGCGAGGCAGGTCACATCTTGAATTTTACTGGTGGCGTGACCATACGTGGCCTCTTCGGAAGGCGCGCCTGGCGTTCATTGCGAAGCCTCACGGTGGCTTCCCCACCTCCATGGTCGTTGACGGAGACGTCTGACAGGTGCACCGGCGCCTAATCCATGGCTTCGACCAAGTCATAGCCGAAAACGTGCTCGGCGAGAATATTGGTCGTCTCGTAGGGCTCGCCTATCCCATTGACGCAGCCGACCTCGGCTATCAAATGGAGGTTCTTTCTTGGCCGCGACGCAATCACATAAAGGAGCTTCTTGGCGCTATCGAGCGCATTCGGGTCGGCGAAGTGCGGAACCATACCCTCGAGCAGTGCGAATGCAATCACGCAGTCAAATTCAGCGCCCTTGACACCGTGAATAGTGGAGATTGTAATTCCGGACCGCGTTGCGAATACGCGCCTGAACATGGCGATATTGGATACCGCTTGTACGCCCGCGTTTTCGAGTCGTTCAATTTGCACCCTCGAACGATCGAAGAATGCAGTGCGATGATCGCCAAGTGATGGGAACAGGGCGATGTCGATTCCGAGTACCAGCAGCAGTTCGTCGAAAAACAGATCCAAATACTCCAGACCATCATCAACCAGGATCTCAATCTGATTGCAGTGGCGCAAAAGATCGCGTCGGGACGTTTTCGAAATGTCCACGCCTACAGATCGAAAATGCTCAAGAACCTCACCGGCCCAGCGCATACGGCGAATGAACATTTGAGGTTCAGGCCGTGTCAGTGCGAGCCGGGAGACCTTAAACCAGATATTGTCTTGGTCTCGCGAAAACGGCGCCATGCCGGGACCATCAAAGCTGTATTCGGGCAGCGCGGCAACGAGGCGCCTCGTTAACGCAGCCAGCTGCACCCATTGCGGTCCAACAACGCAGATTTCGCGCGGCGAAATTCCAAGGGTTTCGATATTGTAGCGTATGAGCCGAACGATCTCATCATCCAGTTCTTGGTGATTGATCTCCTGGTCGAAGGAGATCAAACTTTCGTACTCGCGGTCATTGCCGACAGCCTCGACCACCGCGGGGACGACACAGTAATTGGAGAAATACCCAACTATCTTCTCCGAGGATCGGTAGTTGTTGGAGAGACTTTTATCTGCAAGCTCGATCCCGGCACGCGCTGCGAACTCCAGCCGCGTCATCGCATAGCCACCAAGGGATCCATAGATCGCTTGATTGGGATCTCCGACGATGAACGCTCTGGTGTTCCCTGCGGACGCCCCGAGAATGGCAGCGATGATGGCGTACTGGATCTCTTTCGTATCCTGATATTCGTCGACAAGGATATGCCGGAACAAAGATCCGAGCAGCACGGAAATCGAAGGATTACCGGCGATCAAATCGTGAGCGCTGCTCAGGATCATCTCAAAGTCCACCTGCCGGTGATCACGAAGGCGATCCCAATAGCGTTGCAGCACGGCTGCGGCTGCCGCGCGCCGGTTCGGGTTCGCCCCCTCCAGCTCGAAGCCGGCGGTCGTGAAGTAGTATTTGCAGTCCAAAGGCCGGACGTAGTTTGGCGATTGCTCGCAGAGTTCAGCTAGAACGTCGTCTGTTTCATGCTGGTCTATCACGCGAAACCCGTTGGCAAGGCTGTCGTGATAAATTGCGTAGGGTCTGATTATCCAGTCGAGACAAAATGAATGTATCGTGCCGATCCAAAGCCGGTCGGTCGAGACACCAAGCCTCTCAATACGCTCCGCAATTTCCTCGGCAGCACGATGGGTGTAAGTGATGGCGACGACCCAGTGCCGCTCACTCTCCAGTTTCGAGAGCTCGAGGGCGATTTTGTAGGTCAGAGCTCTCGTTTTGCCGCTTCCCGGACATGCGGCCAGGAAGACATTCCCGTCATGAAGAACAGCGTCCGTCTGTTCTTCATTGAGATCGCCATTCTGCCATACAAACACCATCAGGCATGTCCCATGACATCGATGATGACGTCGCCGGCGATGGACGCAATCAACGCCTCGCGGAGCGGCCCGATTTCGAGCTGCGCCACCCGGAAAGACTTTACCTGCTCCCTGAGCTGCGCAAGTTGCGCGTCTGCGATCACCGCCGGGTCCTGATGGAACTTCAGGCGGTGCTCGATCATATTCGCAAGAACAGCACGGCCAATTGGCCGATGGGCGGAAAAGAGCGCTTCAACGAGATAATCCGGGATTCGCGTCGAGGCGGATACCTGCTTTGCCATCTGGATTGCGAGCCATCCCTTCCCGGCGTATTCCGCCATGGCGAGGATCCGTCGGCCAAATACCGCTGGATCGTTGGACCGTAGTTCCGCGCTTGCCGCAACGATGGTGGGATTGTCCTTATAGACCGAGTTCAGCACCGAAACAGCAAGTTCTGAGTTTCCTGCTGCGACGAAGTCGACTTCGAACGTTCGCGGAGCATAATGAACGGAGATCCAGTCGTTCCCCTCCTTGAATACCGTCAAACGCGCTCGACGAGCAATCCCGGCCGCCTGGGCGCCGATTGCCTTCTCTTTCGCATTCTTCAAAGCCTTCGTGTCACCTTCGACCGGCTCTGTATTGAAGAACGTCGCATCGAGATCCGTGACGATCGCACATCGCCGTCTTATTCTGAGGTCATGGAAGAGCACCGCGACATTCTCAAATCCGGTGCTGCGGATGTTGATCAGGCTTACGCCCAATTCATCCAAGCTCACCCCGAGAACTTCCTTGACCAGGACAGGCACGAGGATTTCTTCCGCATCGCCTTCGACAAGGATCACACTCTTGGCAAATAGGAGATTGCTTCTGACAGCGTCGAGATAACGTTGGATGCTTCTGACTTCTGGTTCAATGAGACCCGCACTTGGACGAAAGGATTCGCAGCGGGAACCGTTTCGACCGAGGATGTTGACATTCTCGACGTTGCTGACCTCCGAAATCTGGGTCGAATGGGTGGAGTAAATCACCTGAGTATCGGGGTAACTCAGCCGGTCGAATAAAGTCTTTTGTATGTGCGTGTGGATATGCGCTTCGGGCTCCTCGATAACCAGAAAGTTTGCACATGCCTGTTTGGCCTTCTGGTATTTAAACTCGAGGAGCTTCAGCGTCAGATAGATCAGATTGGCGCCACCAAGGCTCAATTCGTTGATCGTTCCCTCATAATCATCGTCCGTTTCACCGACAAAGAGTTTCAACGACTGGAACAGCCGATCGGCCTCGTCAGGAACCGCTGACCTTACCGCCAGGCTCGCGGGAGAATACGTTTCGCCAGCCGCATCGCGGATTGTCTGCCGGATGTCAGCTCGAATTTCGCCGACATCCGGAAGTGCTTCGATCTCCGTGTTGAGCGCTTTCACGCGTTCGGTAATCGGCACCAATACGGCGGGATCGATTTCGCCGCTCTTGCTGCGCAATAATGTCAGCAACGGATTGGTCCGCTGACCCTGGAACTCGCTCACCACGTCCCGCAACGCTTGTACGAAGGTGAAGCAGACTTCTTTGCTGACGGACATGATGCCCGGAATCCTGCCCCCAAGGCTAGCTGGATGAAGCTCCTCCGGAAACTCCACCGCAGCAAAGTCACCGACCAACGCCTGATAGGTGGCGGGATCGGAGAAGTCGGCGGTGCTCTTTCCTGTGAAGATGGTCTCGTAATCGTCAAGCGTGATCGTGGTCAAAATTGCCGCGAGGCCGACGTGATCTCCCTCGGCGAGCTGGCTGAGCCGGGTTCGCGTTGCCGCATTCGGTCGAAATATCAAATTATAGGTGGCTCTCGCGACTGCTTCGTCTTCGATAACCCCGGTTCCATGAAGAAAGAGCGCCTGAATCGCTTCGTCTTGCGACACTTCCGCAAATTCAATGCTGATGATGATCCAATGGCCCCGCCAGTTGCCAAGGCCCCGATGGAAATCGGCCTCTTCGAGGCGATAGGCCCAGCGGAGGAAATCGTCGTCGAGCGTAAGTCGCATCGCGCGGAACAAGTTCGTCTTTCCTGAACCATTCTCGCCGATGATTGTGTTGATGCCTTTGTTAAAATGGAAGTTGGCGCGCTCGAAGTTACGATAGTTTACCAACTGAACGCGGGAGATATGCATCGTGGATCCCTCAAAGACTCGTGGCTCCGCGAACATACCCGCAAAAAGAGAGAAAAACATCGCTCTGCGCCTATGACGGCGTCTACCCCACAGGCTTCGTTGCTAAGGGAACAGAATGATCTGCTGCGAGGCTCAATTTCGTCTCAGTAGAAATACGGCGGGACCGTAAGCAACACTGACAACGAGCTCCGCCTCGGCAGCAGTCCCATCACGGCCGTGGGGCATGGCCATGTCACGTAAAGCCAACTACAAATTCCAGGTCCGTTCAATATTCGACTCTCCACGTCGACGTTAAAGGAGCAGGAAGTTTAATGCCCAAGCAGTGCATTATCTGCGATAAGGTTGCGGGATCCCGCGAACATATCTTTCCTGCCGCTCTGGGCGGACGGCGAACAAACAAACAGATTTACTGTGGTCCTCACAACAATGGATTCGGCCCGCTCGCGAGCATAATTGCCCAGCAGCTCAAGCCAATCAACGCGCTTCTTGCGGTGCGGCCGGACCGCGCCGACAAAGCCGAGCCATTTGTTTACGAAACTGAGACAGGTGAACAGTTGCGCCTTTTTGCGGGATCTGTGCAACGAACCGATGGTGCCTCAAGTCAGAATGGAGCGATGAGGATCCAGCTAGCGCTTGGGGGACCTGAGGGGCTGCGTGCTATCGCATACATCGCCTTGACTTTTTTCGCCCATTATTTTCAGGACTTCGCACGCCTGAGCCAACTTGCGCTTGTCAAGGATTTCGTCCTCGGAGCGGAGCCTAACAATTATGTCTGGTGGGAGTCAGCCGAGGCGACGGAAAAGCTCCCGGCCAACCCATTCAATTTCGGTCATACAATTCAACTGATCACCAATGGTGAAACGCAGGAAGCAGCGGCGGTCGTCAGCCTGTTTCAAGCGCTAACGTTTGGGGTAGCGCTTGGGACACTAGTCGACATGCCCTCGAGAACCGTGACCGTGTTTATTGATCCTCACGCCGACCATCCGCCGGACGACATATATGTCGAGACTGCGGAAGAAGTCGCAGCCATCCTTAGAAAACCGGAACCGCTTCAAGCCCATCTCCACCAAACTATTTTTGGTGGACAGGGTCAGGTCGCTCTCAGCTCTCTGTTCCAGAAAATCGAACGGTGGAAATTCGATCGGGATATGGAGCCGATCAAGCACCGTATCGCCGCAGTATCATTGGATCATGGAAAGCTCACCGCCGAAGTTGAACAGATTGTGGGCGAAGAAGCCGGCCGCGTGCTGCGACTGGCTCGCTATGTCGTTGACGATTTGAGCGCTCGTGAGGGCGACAAGGCCCACATGAAGCCAGTCATCGCGCTCCTCGAGGCGCAGATTGCCGAGGACAAGAGCCGGCAGTCGGGGCTGTCCGTATTGGCTGAAGGTGCGATCGGCCTGGCGGCGATTGAACTGGTTTTGGCGCTAGTAGAAGAACTGAAGACAACACCTGTCGATCTCGACCTTCTTTGGAAATACTTCAGTTCCGGTCACGGGGCTTGGGTTGTCGGACGAGCATTGTTTCGACCCTTATCGGAAGCACTGAAGTTGCAGATACCATGACGCATGCTGCCGTTGTTGTGGAACCGGACGGCAAAAGAACTCCCATCAAAGGCGGTGAAATTACGGCCGGCTTGGAGAGTTCATGCCGTGGTGTACAGCTCTTTGATCAAACCGGTAACGAGGTCAAAGGTTGCTAGAAACATCGCTGGGTTCAGGACTGTGTCGCTCCCGTGCGCGAACATGTTGCGCATGGGAGCGACATATTTGATGTCGGAGGTAATTAGGTTCCGTGCCTTGGCCAGCTTCAGCAGTTCAGACATCATCATGGTACGACCAGTCTTTGGATTTGCAACTGGAACGCCGAGGCCGCTCAAGCGCTCACGTAAGGCCAACTCCAAGCAGGGAAACGCCTGTGCAGCCGCAATCGTGAGCAGATCGTAGGAGAAATAAGAGTAGATATAGGCATGACAGATCGCGTCATGCACCCGTCGGATGGAATCGGGGACGACGCGTGGCAGTTCGAGCTTTTCCATGTCGGCATGAAGATCAAAGAGAGTAGCTCCGATGAATCCGCCGCCGCCCGAGAAATATGGATCGGCGGCCGTCAGGCTGTCGGGCGCTTTAATCATCAGAAAATTCCAATCTCAGCTTTGCAACCATAAAAGCAAAATTGATGATAATGAGGAAGTGGTCGATGATAAACCAAATGATACATTTCGAAGACCTGTTGAGGCGATGTCCCTAAATCATTCCCCAAATCATTCTCAGTTATGCGCGTGTTCCAAAGGTGATCACCGTTTTGTCCGCGATGGGAACTGTCTGGCGTGCCAGGGCAGCGGCTTGCGCGATCTGGTTCGGGAAAAGGTTATCAAGCTTAACAGCGTCGCTAGACGACCAACCATCGAAGAATTCCTAGCCTTTGACGGTGCTCATTGTCGAAATATCTACAGGGCCCTTCCTGACGATTGGCAATGCCCAGGGTGCCTTCGGACGAAATACCAAGTGTTGAGGTGGACGACCTTATTTCCACACATTCCCTCTGCACGTCGGCCGGGCTGGGCGGGGGGCTATCACACGCATCATGATCATGCCGGCGACAGGTATCGATGGATGATACCGCCGAGCTGGTTCTCGCCAAGATTCGAACCGACCGTGATATGCGAGCAGTGCAATTCGGCAGACGCGTCCGCTAAGCGAAAACTGAATCTGCCAAAGGATTTCTCGTTCACGCCTTTTGAGATCCGCCAGTTCGTGATCGCCCACGCGCATGGCAAACATTTGATTGACTATCGGGTCGCACAAGCAATTTTCGATGCCGTAGCGACATTAGGTGAAGCAAACGCATTTGCCATGAAATGACTGAACTCCAGCCCGGGAAGATCGGTTTCGAAGCGACGGTTTGAAGATCAGCCCGAGGCCCGTCGCGGTGTCACGCTTCCCTACGTGGCTTCGATCCCGAAGGCTTCGTCGAAAGGTTGGCGGCAGGCGCTTTCCCGCCGTTGCCGCGGTGCCGCCTAAACTTTGGCCGGACGGAGATTGCAGTGCATTTTAGCGCAACAATGAGTTCGCTCATACAATATCTGTACCAATCCCCTTAATTCGAGTGTAGGTTGTGCTGCTCTCCCCCAACGCATTCTCCGTATTAGCAGGATCACTATGGCAACTTTCGGCCCGCATTTTGGCGACGACGAGCGAGGAACTTTGCCCCTTCTGAAAAAGGGAAACGGCCTCGTCGAAGTGTTGTTCACTCCATCGGAACGGCGGCTTAAGATTGCGGACTATACTGAGATAAATACAACCCAAGTGCTTTTGCGCTTCGATGCGGCAAAGCACATAACCACGTTATTCCCGATTAACACTATGCCGGAATCCAAAGATTTCCTGATGCCAAAATATGATCCTATCGTGTCGATCGAGCTGGTTGAGGACGAAGATTTCTTTGATGATTTCAGCAATTTCCGCACCAGAGAGGATGTCGAAGCCTACCTTGCCGAAGGCATGCCGAGAGGTTTCGTCAAAGACCCGAATTACGGCCTTGGCCTAGATCGCAAGCTTTCGTTTATTCTGAATGCTATAAGGCAAGTAGAAGGCGTGACAAACCTGCGGGTCACCGACAAGCGCGAGCTGGACGTCGCGGTGACCAACGGCGGCGCGACCTACGAGATCGGTTATACGCTGCTCGATGAGTTGCGCCGGAATGCAAACCGCTTCGAGGCTAAGGCACAGGATTCGGCGCGAAGGAAGAAGCTGCAGGCTGCATACACCAACCTCCTGACTCGTCTTGACCGCGAGAAATTCCCGGTAAGGATTTTCGACCGCGCCCCCGACGACATCGCCGACGTGATCGGCAATACGATCACGGATTCCAAACTCTCGGAAAATGACCGGGCGGCTGTAGTCAATATGGCCGCGGCGTCGGTGCGCACCTCGATGAAGTCGCAGCGCGTCGGCCTGGTCAAGCTTCACGACGAGATCGAGCTGGCCTTGCTCGATGAACTGATCGCTCGTATGGAAGAGCGGTTCGCCGAAAGAACGGGCGAGCTGCAATGGCAGAAACTCCTCGAGGCCAACCCGTTCATCCTCGACACGGCGTTCAACGTGCCGGTCCTGCTCGTGCAGGGCCAGGCGCATGTGGGCGGACAAGTGCTGAACGGCTCCGGCGAAAAGATCGCCGACTTCCTGTTCACCAACAAGCTCACTGACAGCATCGCCGTGCTCGAGATCAAGACGCCTGGCACGGAGCTGATCGGCAAGAGGGAATATCGTGGCGGCGTTTACACCGCATCGGCAGAGCTGGTCGGCGCCGTGGCGCAGGTGCTAGATCAGATCGACAAGTTGCGCAGCAATATCTATCGGCTTCAGTCGGAGAACCGGCCGATCGCGCTTGAGGTCTACGGCATCAAGGGGATGATTCTGGCGGGCACGATTCCGGAAGGTCCGCGAAAGCGTGCCTTCGAGCTGTATCGAGCCAGTCTCGCCGGCGTCACCGTCATGACATTCGATGAGCTGCTGTTGAAGCTGAAATCCCTTCGTGACCTTTTGGGCGGAAAAGCCGATGTCGGCCTCAGCAAGAAACCAAAACCCGCAAGTGAATTCGAGGATCTGTCTTGATGGCCGCTCGCAGAACAGCACGAACGTCAAGGCCGGCCGGAGGACGCGCGACCGAAGGAGGCATGGATTTTCAGGCCGAGGTCGGCACATGGCTCGCGGCGCATATACTGGCCCGTGTTCCGGTCGGCGGCCGCTTTGGACTAGCTAATGTGGCGCTTCCGGCCAACCTGCGTCTGGAGACTGGAGAAGGCCTCGATGACATCGAGCTCGGACAGGATGACGATACCCGGATCGACTTTCAGAGCAAGACCAGCGCCGGCCTTACGCAGGATACTGAAAGCCCTCTCGGCAAAACCATCGCACAACTTGTCAGCACCATGGTCGAAGCGCGTACAACAGGTGTTGCTGTTGACGTGGCGCAGTATCGGGCCATCCTTGCGGTAGGAGCCGGTGCGCCCCGTACGCTCGAGAATCTCGAGAAAGGCTGCCGGGCCTTCGATACCGGTGGCACCTGGGCGACAGTGAAGTCGCAGCGCAGCCAGGTTGAAGCCGATGCGCTGGATCTCTTCGAGACCCACGCACGTGCTGCCTGTGTGGATCTTTCCGTCGCCCCTCCAAGCGACGACGAGCTGGTCACGATGGCCCGGCTGTTCAAGATCGTCCGATTCTCAATGGACGAGGGCGAAGATAATTGGCGCGAGGCTTCACGCGTGCTCGGAACACGTGTCTATGGCTCGGAGACTGCCGGCGACGCCCCCCTGCGAGACCTCAAAACCATTGTCCGAGACCTCATTGGCAGCGGTGCGCCGGCGGACCGCGAAGGGCTATTGCGAGCGCTCCGCGCGCTAGGACACAACGACATCGGGGCTCCCGGCTATGATGCCGATCTCGCTCGCGTGTCCGCGGTTACCGAGGCAGAACTTACCCGGCTGGCTGCCCATACGTGCCTGCCGATCGCGGGCGGGATACCGATTCACCGTCAAAGCGACGGCCCGATGGCGGCGGCGATCGCGACAGGTTCGCTGATCGTGATCGGCGAGCCCGGCGCGGGGAAGACCGGAGCCCTCGTGGCGCTGGCACAAGGGCTCCGTGCCGCCGGCGAGACGGTCGTGTTTCTCTCGGTCGATCGCTTCCCAGGCGTTGCGATTGCTGCCGATCTTCAATCCGAGCTTCAGCTCGCTCGACCGTTGGCCGAGGTGCTGGCCGCGGCGCCCGGAGCGGGTCGAAAACTGCTCATCATCGACGCGCTCGATGCGGCGCGCGGCGGCCCTGCCGAAGCCGTATTCGCGCAGCTAATCGAGACAATGGCTGCACAGGATACGCCCTGGACGATCGCAGCGTCTATCCGCACGTTCGATCTCAGAAATGGACGGCGTTTTCGCGACGCACTCCCCGGCTTCCCGCCCGATCCGGCATTCGCCGATCCGACGCTGCGCAATGTCCGCCATTTCAACGTTCCGCGGCTCAGCGATGCCGATCTCGACCAGGCCGCGGCGGCTGCGGCTGGGCTAGGCAGCTTGCTTGACGCGGCACCTGAGCGGTTGCGCGACCTGCTGCGCAATATCTTCAACCTTTCGCTCGCCGCGCAACTTCTTACCGATGGCGCCAGCCCGGAGAGTATCCGGACGGTCTCGACCCAATCAGATCTGATCGATGCTTACGAGGATCGGCGGCTTGATACCCAACCGCTTTACCGTGCAGTGAGTGCAACGGTCGATGCCATGGTGCGCCGCCGGCGCCTGACAATTCGCAAAGTATTCATCGAGCACGATAGTGTCGATCAGGTTGTCGCCTCCGGAGTCCTCACCGAAACCCGCGGTATGGTCAGCTTTTCGCACCATGTGCTCTTCGACCATGTCGCTGGCAGGTTCTTTCTGGAATGGGAGGACCCGCGAAGCCTTATCGCACAGCTTGGCGGCGACAGCTCCATCGCGTTGATGCTCGCACCCGCACTGCGTTTCGCCATCGAGCGACTTTGGCGTGAGGACACTGAGGGCAAACGCGCGGTGTGGCGGCTGGTCGCAGATATCTATGCCAGCGCGACGGTCGATCCCGTGCTCGCCAATGTCGCCCTACGCACCGCGATCGAGCGTGTTAGATCCCTCTCCGATGTCGCTGGTCTCATCGAACTCATCACGGCACGCGCGGGTGACGCGTCGACGGCGACGATGGTGTCGCGGCTGGCGCGTTTCGTCGGGCTCGCCGTCCCCAACGACGCAGGTAATTTTCCACGCGACGAAGCGCTCGCCTGGTTACATGTGGCCGATGCTGCCATAGCCACAGGCATTCGCGGCTTGTCCGACGCCACGCGCCTTTTGCTGCTAATGCTGTTCGAACGGGACGAGCTCTCTGATCCCGCGCTGCTTGCTGTCTTCGGCAGGGCCGCACGGGCGCTTCTGGCGCTCGCCTGGGAGGCCGACCCGCCGATGCCAATCACGGCCACCAATGCAATCCGCTGTGTGGGCAAGAGCTTCGCCTCCGATCCGGCTGCCTCGCGTGCCCTCCTGGACCGGATTTTGCGCGATCCGAGGTTTTCGGCTCATGCTGATGAGGAAGCTCCTTGGCTTGCCGAACAGATCGTGTCGATCGCCCAATCAGACGGGGAGTTCGCAATTGAGATTTACCGCATGCTGTATATGCGTGACATAACCGATGAGAGTGTGTCGCATTTCGGAGGGCAACCAAGCCGTATTCTGACGCTCTCGTCCAATCGGCGCCAGGACTACCAGCACTGCCGATTCTATCTCGCCAACCATCTGCGTGAGCTTCTGGAGTTCTCGCCGCGGCTCGGCACCCGCCTCGTGATCGAGGCGGCACTCGGGAGCATCGATCGGGGCACGCCTTACGGAGAAGAGCGAGAACAGGTGAGCGTCGCGGAGAATATCTCCTTCGATCTTCTCGGTAACGATTATGCCTTCAACGCCTGGGATGAGCCGGGGCAGAGCCGCGGAGATCCAGAAGACAATCCATTGGCGCAATACGTATCCTTCCTACGAGCCTGTTCGCCGGCGGAATACCTTGAAAGCATTGAGGCAGCCGCATCCGGTTATTCCAGCCCGGCGGTGTGGGCGCGCTTGCTCGGCGTGGGAGCGGAACGTATCGGCGATGTGGCAGGCGAGCTATGGCCCTATGCTGTCAACACGACGGTCCTTGCCCACCAAGGCACGCTCCGTGATGCCGTTCGCTTTATCGCCGCAGCATATCCGACCCGACCCATCGAGCTGCGCAGGGCGTTCGAGACGGAAGCTTTGCGTGCGGATCTCTTCACGGATGGACGCCGACAGCGCTGGTGGCGCAACGCATTGAGCCGCTTCCTTTCACTGGTCGATGAGACGGCGATCGCAACGGATGCCGTGCGCAATCTGCGCACGGAGCTTGCCGATGCGAGCGAACTTAACGGCAATGAGCCGTTCTTTTCGATGACCATCACTCGCGGTTCCGGGCACGGAATTACGCGCAGCATCCTCGCCCGTGACGGCGTCAATGTGGACGAAGGCCCAGACGCGCAGATGCTCATCCAGTCGGACGCCCTGTACGAACTCTTGGGCAACACGCCTCCGCCGGGCGACGCAGCCACGCTTGCTGCTTTGTGGGCGGAGACGGAAGCGACGATCGCAATGTACGATGCCAATGCCGCTGTCCTGCATGAGAAAACGCAACAGCCGGTTTGGGGCCATATCAGCAATGCCGTCGAGCGGATCGCCGGCAGCAGCGCTTATACGCAAGACGCCGACGGGCTACCTGCGATAGACACGCTTTTGGCCTTGCTTCGTCGCCTTTGGGCAAGCCCGTTTCCCGAACTCCGTGAATCGGGAAATTCGGCTCTTAGCTGGGGCAACTGGGAGGTCCGGATCTACGCGGCCGAAGCGTATGTGGGCCTGGCGGACAGATTCGGCGAGGACTATCCGGAAATCGTGAGCATGTTCGATGCCGTTCTGACTGACCCGATTCCATCGGTCCGCCTGCAGGTTGCCCAACATCTTCAGGTGCTGAGCCGCATTGCTCCGGAGCGTATGTGGTTGCTCGCAGAGCGGGTTGCTCGCGACGAGCCGCATTTTGAGGTGGTTGCATCGTTCCTGAGCAATGTCCTGTACCGCTTCACGTGGCACGATGTAGAACGTTGTGAATCGATCATCGAGATCGCCCTTGAGCGGCGAAATTCCTTCGAGCGGCAGAGCGAGTCGGCGCGCGACAGCCTTTCCGATACACTCGGTGGGCTTGCTGCGCAGCTCTGGGTGCAGCAGGACCGGCCGAAGGCCTTGGGCTGGCTGAACGACTGGACGAGAGACCCTACGTCGTGCAGAAGCCTGCTCATGGCCTTTCTCTCGCCGCTTCGCGAGGCGTTTTTTGCACGATATGCCTCGGGCGATGAGCACGACCCCGCGCTCTCTGACCGAGCACAGCAGGCAGCTATGCTGATCCTTGAGGCATGCTCGGCCGCGGCAGTTCAAAGCCACACCGCAGTGATGATCGAGCGCGTCGACGGCGCCGATCGAGAGGCCGGGATTGCGACCTATCGCGCGGCTGAAGACGTCATCCATCATCTCGTCAATCAGCTCTATTTCGGATCCGGCGCATATACCGAGCGAGGACAGCCCAATGGCGGTCTCGTGAGCGTCGACGCGATGGAGCGGTTCCTACGCGACTATCGATCGATGCTGAACCTCATCGCGAATTCCTACGAGCCCTCCACGCAGCATCATTTGATTGAGCTTTATGAATATCTCATCCCCGGCGATCCAGCAGGCGTCTTCGATGGGTTGCACAGCCTCCTGCTCGGCGCAGGAAAGCGAGAGGGTTATCATCATGAGAGCTTGGCTACTGGGGTTATAGTCCGAATCATCACACGCTACATCGCCGATCATCGCTCTCTATTTGAGGATGACGCCCGCCGCGCAGCGCTTGTCGAGATCCTTCGACTTTTCTCCGACGCAGGATGGCCCGACGCACTCAGGTTGCTCTACGACTTACCAGAGCTACTTCGGTAGTCTGACAGCGCGTCCGGTCGCTTTCCTTTCCGAGCGTCCGATCCTGGAAAACCCGCGAGCAGCCGCCAGCCTCTCAGGGACCGTCGGTCGAGAGCCTGAGATCGACATGCGCGGCCGAGCTACTTATAGACTTTGCAGGAACCAGGAATTTCATAGTTACGAATTTCGTTTGCCCGGAGCGATCGATGCCGACAAGTGGCCCAGGTATTACCGATATAAAACTTCTATTTGCCAGATCTGGCAACCGTTGTGCATTTCCTAAGTGCAGCGCACCTATGGCGCTCGACGACACACTCGTTGGCGAGGTGTGCCACATCAAGGGTGCTCGTCCAGGAAGTGCGCGGTTCGACCCTAACCAAGCGGCATCTCATCGCCATCATCGTGACAACCTGATCTTGATGTGCCCGACACATCATACCGTGATCGACGACGATGAGGATTCATATACGGTGGAGCGCCTGTTCCAACTGAAACGTGAACATGAGGCGAGCGCGACAACCATCCCCGAGGACGAGATTTCGCGTATTGCGGTTTCGCTCCAACAAAACGTCTCCTCTGTTGGTCAGACGGGCGGTTTGTCAGCGCATACGGTGCACGCCAAAACCATCACATTGAACACTGCACCACCACCTGGCAGCCCGCTCAACGAGCGTCAGATTCAAGCCGTCGAGAACCTGTGGCAGATTTTGCGGCGGCTTTCATCCGAGTTCAGCATGGTCGTATTCGTCGACACGATCCTCCTCCCCCAAGAGATGAACGCGTACTTCACTGGCGCAGACGATATGCCTCTGATGGACTCGATCCTCGAATTTCGAAATCCTCAGATCGCGATCGCGAAAATGGCAAATGCGGGCGGCAATGAGGCGGCGAAAGAGCGCCCTTTCGTGAGCCAAAGGCTCTGGTCCATATATTTCGTCATACAGGCGGTGTATGGGCGGACCGCTCTGCTTCTCACGAACTCGTTCAAAGAGGGACAGTACAAAAATTGGCGAAGCGACAATGGTTGCGATCAACTCCTTCGTGCGATTCTGCCCGGCCATACGGTCGAACATCTGAAAGCGATGGAGGCTGCCGGACTCCGCTCCGCAGTGGACTATTTGGAGGACCATTTCTTGACCGAGGCCGGGATGCGGAAGGCTCAGTCGGCATGATGGTGTCAACCAATGAGGATGCAGGTAGCGCTAAAGCACTCCCCACGCCCGAAACCTACCCCTCCCTGTCATCTCGCGCAGCCCCAACTCCAGAACGATCCGCCGCGCCGCCTGCGGCGTCACCTTGAGGGTCTTCACGACCATGCCGGCCGACACCAGCGGTTTCGCCATTACCA
The DNA here is from genome assembly GCF_002531885.1 of Rhizobium sp. L9. Taxonomy (NCBI): domain Bacteria; kingdom Pseudomonadati; phylum Pseudomonadota; class Alphaproteobacteria; order Hyphomicrobiales; family Rhizobiaceae; genus Rhizobium; species Rhizobium sp. L9. The sequence goes on from NZ_NWSZ01000026.1 coordinate 110,370, forward strand.
GCTCGACCAGTTCCGGCAGTTTTGAAGACGTCCGGCGCCCCTCCAGTTTCCGATCCATCATCGCTTTTGCCAACGCCAGCCGGTCGTGCTCCTTCAGCCCAATCTCGGCGGCCGCGATCAGACCGTGGGCGATGGCGAGCAGCCGGGTTTCACGATCACGATGGCGGCGCCGATCGACGGAGATGGTTTTCAGGCCGAGATTGACGGTGGCCAGATGCGCCGCCGTGGTGACGCCGGTCTGGCGCAGGTTCGACGCAGCCAACAGCCGGCCGAGCCAGGGCGCATGCTGCAGCACGGACAAATCGTTCCAGGCATCGAGGGCGATGATGGCCTGCAGCACCGCCGGCAAGTCCTGGGACTGCCGCAACATGCCGCGCCATTCCTCCAGCCGCTCGTCCTCATCCCAGTCGAGATCGTAGACCAGCGGATCCTTTTCGGCAGCCGGGCTGCCTGCGGCACGGCCTGGACGCTTCGCGTCTTCGATCGCAGCTTCGGAGCGGGCGAGCAGCGCGTCGATGGCGGAATAATCGACATCGGGGAGGCCCACACGATTGTCGCCGTCCGCCCCCTCCCCTCCTTCGCCCGCGTCGCCACGCGGGTCGGCCTGGCTGCTCGGCACGGTGCCATCCGACGCCCCCGTGGACGCCTGCCCGCGTAAACTCCGCAGGCCGTCAGCGGACAATGCCCAGCCGGCCGGCTGCGTGGCGATGCGCCGACGGGTGCGCAAGACGTCACGGGCGATTGTCAGCTCATGGGTTGGTGTGCGAATATCTTTCGTGGCGTCGTGGAGGACGAGATCCTCGAGATGGACGAGCTCGCCGTCGATCCACAGCGAGGCGCAGGAATCGGCGAAATGGGCTCGTTCGATCCAGCCCTGGCCGACCGGCGAGCGGGCGATCCGCTCGTCGAGCCGCGCCAGCGCGATCCCCGCTTCAAAAGCAGGGCCCATCAGTAACTGGAGCAGATCTGGTGGCAGAAGGGATTCCTGTTTTTTGTGAATCATGATTCACTTCCTTTATGACGAAGCG